>NZ_JAXCIL010000010.1 GCF_034387475.1 Pseudomonas sp. Teo4 | reverse complement strand
AGCCAGGTAGCCAGCGAAGATGTCGCCGAAGTTGCCGGTCGGTACCGAGAACGCCACGGAACGGGCCGGACCGCCCAGCTGCAGGGCTGCGTGGAAGTAGTAGACGATCTGGGCCATGATCCGCACCCAGTTGATCGAGTTGACCGCCACCAGGCGAGTGCCTTTGAGGAAGGACTGGTCGGCGAAGCTGGCCTTGACCATTTCCTGGCAGTCGTCGAAGTTGCCTTCGATGGCGGCGGAGCCGTTGCGCATCCTATGCTGGACAATTCCTAAACATGGGAGGGAAATTTCCATCCATTTTTAAGTTTGACTAACACACTCGCCAACCAAAAATTAAAAGCCCGATGCGGCGTTACGGCGTATCGGGCCTACAAGCAATTCGACAGCCAACATAGATAATTTTTCAGCAGACCAGTCAATAACCAACAAACGAACTCATTAGATACCCTAACTTTCTTCTGGTTCCTTCTTGGCGAATGGCACTCCCTCCTTAGAGCTTCCTTTCGGAGCGAGATCAATTAAAATATTATCAATATCGAGCTTCCCAAAAGAGTATGTATTCACTTCCACCTGATCGGTCCCAGTCAAGTAACGCTTATGTATATACCCTTTAATCTTCTGCCACTTCCCAGGTGTGATATCCTCACCTAGCAGTTCAATTTCCAGGGCCTTATGGGCGCCAGGGAAGTGATTACCGAGAATGACCTGCACACCAATTAGCTCTTCAGATTCCACTGCGCGCATAGATATAGTGAACGCATAGTAGCTATCCACTTCCAACCCTTTAATCTCTTTTTCCAGATGTACACCGTTGTGCGCATAAGGCCTATCAGTTCTAAGAAAGTAGTTATCTTCACTGCCCTCCTCCAGTTCAAACATGACATAGTCTTGCACCTCCCAACCGTTTAGTTCTTTGTTACGGAAGTTAGTGAAATCCACGCTGCTCAAGCCCTTTGCACTGGACATGCTGTTCTCCACCATAATTTCTATGATTGAATCTGGCCCAATCAGCTCAACGTTAAGATGGCCAGCCACACTTGAGCTGGACGTTGCCTAGCTCTCGCCCAATGCTCTTCTCTTCGTGACTAGTTGTCACCTGGCAGAAATGCCAGGTGCACTACAGCGCCGGCAGGGTGCCATTTGGTACAAAGAACTGGGTGATTGTGATGTCGGCTTGTTATATTCGCCAGTTTGACAACCCATGCGCAGCGTTGACGCACGACCCTGTATGCACCAGGTCGGCGAAGCCGTGATCGCAGAGGTTTTCGTGAACTTATCGAGGCGTATCACGAACTGACGGCGCACTGTCAGCAAGCCCAACAAACACTCGATGATCTTATGCTGTCGGCCCTTGGACCGATCTTTAGATACTCACTTCACGTTCCGAAAAAAAGGGCCGCATAGCGGCCCTCTTGTTGAAGTTACAGCGGCTTGCCGCGGTTGCCGTGCTGGCTGACGAAGGCCTGGACCGCCTTGAGGTCGTTGGCCAGTACGGTGCAGCGCTCT
>NZ_JAXCIL010000009.1 GCF_034387475.1 Pseudomonas sp. Teo4 | reverse complement strand
TCGATCTTCCTGTCGCCGCGAACTCCGCGGCATGCTCAACGCGCGTTGCACAACGCCAGGCAGTTATCCAGCATGCGGTTGGAGAACCCCCACTCGTTGTCGTACCAGGCCAGCACCTTGAGCATGCGCCCGTTGGCGCGGGTGTGGTTGGCGTCGAAAATAGACGACAGCGGGTTGTGGTTGAAGTCGCACGACACCAGCGGCAGGGCGTTGTAGCCCAGCACCTTGGAATGTCGGCTCGCTTCAAGGAACAGTTGGTTGACCTCGTCGCTGCTGACCTCGCGCTTGAGGTTGACGGTGAGATCGACCAGCGACACGTTGATCACCGGCACCCGCACGGCCATGCCGGTCAGCTTGCCGGCCAGCTCTGGCAGTACCAGGCCGACCGCTTCAGCGGCGCCGGTCTTGCTCGGGATCATCGACTGGGTTGCCGAGCGCGCCCGGTAAGGGTCGCTGTGGTACACATCGGTCAGCACCTGGTCATTGGTGTAGGCATGGATGGTGGTCATCAGCCCTTGCTCGATGCCGAACTCGCGGTGCAGTACCTGGGCGATTGGCGCCAGGCAGTTGGTGGTGCACGAGGCGTTGGAGATGATCTGGTGCGAGGCGCGCAGGATGTCGTGGTTGACCCCGTATACCACGGTGGCATCGGCACCCTTGGCCGGCGCCGAAACAATCACCTTGCCGGCCCCCGCGGCCAGGTGAGCGGCAGCCTTGGCGCGCTCGGTGAACAGCCCGGTGCATTCGAACACCACGTCGATCGCTTCGGCCTTCCAGGGCAGTTCGGCCGGGTTGCGGATGGCACTGACAGCGATACGGTCACCATTGACCGTCAGGCTCTCATGGTCAGCCTCGACGGTGGCGTCGAAAGTGCCGTGCACGCTGTCGTACTTGAGCAGATGGGCGTTCATCGCGCTGTCACCCAGGTCGTTGATGGCGACGACCTGCAGGTCCTGGCGGTAGCCTTGGGTATACAGTGCGCGCAGGACATTGCGTCCGATGCGGCCGAATCCATTGATGGCGATGCGAAGCGTCATGGCATTACCTCTGGCAGTCCGGGTGAAGCTTGTGGCAAAAAGGAGCTTCACTGAAACGGTTTTGTTGTTGGAATTACAAGATTATTCACTGACAGATAGAAAACAAGCCTTTTTGATGGCAGTATTTTGTTTAAATATACAACGAGTGATTGGGAGAGCCCTTTCCTCGATGCGCCAGGCCCCGTTTCCATGAGCCTAGGTCGCAATCGTTTGAAGGGGAAATGCCCGTTAAACCGCCCTTACCGTTAGCCTGGAGTCCAGTACATGCATCCGCGCATCCTTGAGGTTACCCAACGGCTGGTCGAGCGCAGCCGTGCCACCCGTGAACGCTACTTGCAGCTGATTCGTGGGGCGGCGACCGACGGGCCCATGCGTGCCAGCCTGCAGTGCGCCAACTTCGCCCACGGTGTGGCCGGTTGCGGCACCGAAGACAAGCAGACCCTGCGCCTGATGAACGCGGCCAACGTGGCCATCGTCTCGGCCTACAACGACATGCTCTCGGCGCACCAGCCGTACCTGCACTTCCCGGAACAGATCAAGCAAGCCCTGCGCGAGGTCGGCTCGGTCGGCCAGTTCGCCGGTGGCGTGCCGGCCATGTGCGATGGCGTGACCCAGGGCGAGCCGGGCATGGAGCTGGCCATCGCCAGCCGCGAGGTGATCGCCATGTCCACCGCGGTGGCGCTGTCGCACAACATGTTCGACGCAGCGCTGATGCTGGGCATCTGCGACAAGATCGTCCCTGGCTTGATGATGGGCGCGCTGCGCTTCGGCCACCTGCCGACCATCTTCGTGCCGGGCGGGCCGATGGTTTCCGGTATTTCCAACAAGCAGAAGGCCGACGTGCGCCAGCGCTACGCCGAGGGCAAGGCCAGCCGCGAAGAGTTGCTGGAGTCGGAGATGAACTCCTACCACGGCCCAGGCACCTGCACCTTCTACGGCACCGCCAACACCAACCAGTTGGTGATGGAAGTGATGGGCCTGCACTTGCCGGGCGCGTCCTTCGTCAACCCGTACACGCCGCTGCGTGATGCGCTGACCGCCGAGGCGGCGCAGCAAGTCACGCGTATGACCAAGGCCAGCGGCAGCTTCATGCCATTGGGCGAAATCGTCGATGAGAAGGCGCTGGTCAACTCCATCGTCGCCCTGCATGCCACCGGTGGCTCCACCAACCACACCCTGCACATTCCGGCCATTGCCCAGGCGGCGGGTATTCAGCTGACCTGGCAGGACATGGCCGACTTGTCCGAGGTGGTGCCGACCCTGTCTCACGTCTACCCGAACGGCAAAGCCGACATCAACCACTTCCAGGCCGCAGGTGGCATGTCGTTCCTGATCCGCGAGCTGCTCGATGCCGGGCTTCTGCACGAGGACGTCAACACCGTGGCCGGTCATGGCTTGCGCCGCTATACCCAGGAGCCATTCCTGGAAGACGGCAAGCTGGTATGGCGCGAAGGCCCGGCGCAGAGCCTGGACGAGAGCATCCTGCGTCCGGTGGCGCGGCCATTCTCGGCCGAAGGTGGCCTGCGGGTGATGGAAGGCAACCTCGGCCGTGGGGTGATGAAGGTTTCTGCCGTGGCGCCTGAACACCAGGTGGTCGAAGCACCGGCGCGGGTGTTCCAGGACCAGCAATCGCTGGCCGATGCCTTCAAGGCCGGCGAACTGGAACGTGACTTCGTTGCCGTGGTGCGCTTCCAGGGGCCGCGTTGCAACGGCATGCCGGAGCTGCACAAGCTGACGCCATTCCTCGGCGTGCTGCAGGACCGCGGCTACAAGGTTGCGCTAGTGACCGACGGGCGCATGTCCGGCGCTTCGGGCAAGATCCCGGCGGCCATCCACGTTTGCCCCGAGGCTTTCGACGGTGGCCCGCTGGCGCGGGTACGCGATGGTGATATCGTGCGCGTCGATGGTGTCGAAGGCACGTTGCGGGTCATGGTTTCGGCTGAAGAACTGGCCAGCCGCGAGCTGCCGCCAGCGCCCCAGGGCAATGACCTTGGCTGCGGGCGTGAGTTGTTCAGTTTCATGCGCATGGCGTTCAGCCCGGCCGAGCAGGGCGCAAGCGCCTTTACCTCGGCTTTGGAGAACCTCAAATGAAGGCTTTGCTGGTTGGCGACATCGGTGGCACCAACGCCCGTTTTGCCCTGTGGCGCGACAACCAGCTTAACGCCGTGAAGGTGTTGGCGACGGCTGACTACACCAGCCCGGAACAAGCCATCGAGGCCTATCTGGCGGACCAGGGTATCGCCCGCGGTGGCTTGGCGGCGGTGTGTCTGGCGGTGGCGGGGCCTGTGAGTGGCGATGAGTTCCGCTTCACCAACAATCACTGGCGCCTGAGCCGCAGTGCCTTCTGCCAGACGTTGCAGGTTGAACGGTTGCTGCTGCTCAACGATTTTTCCGCCATGGCCCTGGGCATGACCCGCCTGCGCGATGGCGAGTTCCGCGAGGTTTGCCCAGGTACCCCGGACCCTTCACGCCCCGCGCTGGTCATCGGCCCCGGCACAGGGTTGGGGGTCGGCAGCTTGCTGCGCCTGGAGGATCAGCGCTGGCTGGCCTTGCCGGGCGAGGGCGGGCATGTCGACCTGCCGGTGGGCAATGCTCGTGAAGCGGCTATCCATCAGCAGATTCACAGCCAGATTGGCCATGTCAGCGCCGAGACCGTGCTCAGTGGCGGTGGCCTGGTGCGCTTGTATCAAGCCATCTGCGCGCTGGATGGCGAAACACCACGACACAAGACCCCGGCCGAGGTCACCGATGCGGCGCTGGGCGGCGAGCCACGGGCGCTGGAGGTGATCGAGCAGTTCTGCCGGTTCCTCGGGCGGGTGGCCGGTAACAATGTACTTACCCTGGGCGCGCGGGGTGGGGTCTATATTGTCGGCGGTGTGATCCCGCGATTTGCCGAGTTGTTCCTGGGCAGTGGTTTTGCCGCAAGCTTTGCTGACAAGGGCTGCATGAGCGGCTATTTCGCCGGGGTGCCGGTTTGGTTGGTGACGGCGGAATTTTCTGGATTGCTGGGCGCTGGCGTAGCCTTAGGGCAGGCGCTGGATCACTGAGATTGT
>NZ_JAXCIL010000008.1 GCF_034387475.1 Pseudomonas sp. Teo4 | reverse complement strand
ACGCTCGCTCTCAAAACCACCCCACCACTATTGCCGAACACTTCCTGGCCTGTGCCACTAATCCCTCAAATCCGACTCATGAATCGGGTTCGCCCGGCTGGTGGCCCGTTGATACTGCGCCGGCCAGGTCGCCTTGTTGCCGCCCAGGTCGTCGTCGGCATGCAGCGGCCAGTACGGGTCGCGCAGCAGTTCGCGGGCGAGGAAGATGACATCGGCCTGCCCGGTGCGCAGGATGTGCTCGGCCTGGGCAGGTTCAGTGATCATGCCGACCGTGCCGGTGGCGATTTCCGATTCCTTGCGTACCCTCTCGGCGAAGCGGGTCTGGTAGCCGGGGCCGGTCGGAATCTCGGCATTGACCGAGGTACCTCCGGAAGACACATCGATCAGATCAACACCCAGGGCACGCAGGCGACGGGCCAGTTCGACGGTCTCATCCGGGTTCCAGCCATCCTCGACCCAATCGGTAGCCGACACCCGGACGAACAGCGGCAGTTCCGCCGGCCAGACCTTGCGCACGGCTTCGGTCACCTGCAGGGTCAGGCGGATGCGGTTTTCGAAGCAGCTGCCGTACTCGTCGCGCCGCTGGTTGCTCAGGGGCGAAAGGAACTGATGCAGCAGATAACCATGGGCGGCGTGGATTTCGACCACCTTGAAGCCTGCCGCCAACGCCCGCTTGGTGGCGTCTACGAACGCACCAATGACGCCTTGGATTTCATCCTGGCTCAGCTCATGCGGCACGGTGTGCTTGGGGTCGAAGGCAATTTTCGAAGGCCCCACCGGCACCCAGCCGCCCTCCTCGACCTTGACGCTGCCCGGCTTGCCCAACCAGGGCCGATAGGTGCTGGCCTTGCGACCGGCATGGGCCAGCTGAATGCCTGGAACGGCGCCTTGGGCGGTGATGAAACGGGTGATGCGTTGCAGCGGAGCAATCTGGGCATCGCTCCACAGACCGAGGTCTTCATCGGTGATACGCCCGTCGGCGGTGACCGCGACGGCTTCGGTGATAACCAGCCCCGCGCCACCGACCGCGCGGCTGCCAAGGTGAACAAGGTGCCAGTCGTTGGCCAGGCCATCGGCGGCGGAATACTGGCACATCGGCGAAACCGCGATGCGGTTGGGCAGGGTTAGCTGACGCAGGGTGTAAGGCTCGAGCAGCAGGCTCATGAGGGCACCTCCCAAGGACTCCAATGGTGATCCGGCTCGGACACTCATGCACGTCCCTGGTCCGGTGCCGGTCTTTCTTCAGACTAGACCAGATTGGTTGGGATCGGGAAAGCGATGTCTCGCCCCGCGAAACAAGCCCCCGACACCTGAAAAATCGGCGCCTCATCGAATCAGGTACTACCGCGCCCACTAACTCACCCGCTTGTGCTGTACATAAGAATTTTCCTACCGGTACAACTCCAAAGTTTTACTCAGGCCTGGGAAATTCTTTTCAACCTGTAGGACTGACTTCCTATTTCCTACGTTCCGTGAAGGAAATAAATTTAGCTCTGCAAATCATAACGAATTACTCCAACAACTCACCAACCTAACAAAAACCATGAACATGAGCGAAACATTCACAGCTGACGACATAAAGACCATAGATGACGCAATCACTGAAAAAGAAAAAACCAAGATCATCCAGGCATTTTCGAATGCTTCATGGAGACTTGACTGGCCAGTGAGTTCAACCCCATTTGCACGTCCATGCTGGCACTTCTTTATTGCCGGCAGTAAACGCTCAACATTAGAGTCCTGCGAGGATGAGCTGACCAACAACGAAACATGGGGATTTCTTATCCACATATGGAGGCGCATAAGATCCACCCACTTACAAAACTCAACATTATTAGGTGTTTATGCGAACGGCCAGACATTTGGTCAAGACAGCCCAATCCATAGAGACAATTTGGCACATGAATCCGGGAACACGATAGTTCTGTTTTGCAATGACTTCTGGGCGACCTCGTGGGGTGGCGAACTCACCTTCTGCAATAACAGCAAGGATGACCTCATCGCTGCTGTACTTCCCAAGCCAGGGCGCATTACGATATTTAAAGGCCAGATCCCACACCGCGCGAGGTGTCCATCTGTAGATTGCGACCGTTTACGAATAACAATTGCATTCAAGACAATAAACAAGGAGCCCTCTAAATGACCAATAGAATTGAAATTTTCGTAGGCATGGTAGACCGAGTTGGTAAACCAGGATCCCAAGCTGGGGCAGCAGCAGCGGTTCACGACCAATTCAAAACGGATCAGAAGGGATTTTCATTAATAGTTCAGAGCACCCAAACGGGCGCTGCGGTTGCATCTGTGCTGTCTGTTACGCAAATGACAGCCGGCTCCGTACCATTTATCAACATCGCAACCAATACCCTTGCCGGCACTGTTACATTCCTCAAAATTGTGGCCGAGTATAAGTCCGATGCAAAGCTCAACCATGGCGACGTGATTAGCCTCGTGGGTAATGCCGCTGGTGTGGTCGCGAGTTTCGCACTACTGGCAGCAGCGCCTGGGGTCGCTGGGTTCTTCACTGCCGTAGCAATAGGAGCCACCCTATTCGGTGTCTACAACTCTGAGCTAGCAAAAAACATTCATGACAACGCCATCGTACCCATCGTAAATGCACTGAAAAAACACAACATTACTAATGAGCCCGCAATCTCTCTGCTCGCTCCAGACCTGACAATTACAGATCCCAACAGGATAAAAAGCCACTTTGGAGGGATCATCAAGGTCATAACCTGGAACCCTAAAACATCCGCTATTGTTCTCGACACCAAAAAACTAGAAATATTGAAAACACAAGCTAACCAACAAACAGTGCCCTTCGGAGGCAACACTGTACCAGCCACAGCTTTTTTGCCCCTGCTAAAAAACAGAGGCACTACAATAACAATAGGAATTGAGAGTTTGAACGGACGGCGCTTACCTGGCCCTATCCCCTCTATCACTACAAGAGTTGTAAGCACACAAGATAACTATGCGTGCTGCACTGCCCCAAAGCAAGACAAATACCACTAAAGGAGGCTCAACATGTTTACCTGGCGCTCATGGCTCAAATTAATGCGTTCACTCGAGCCACACAAACGCGTCAAGGTGCTGACTTGGTTAGGTATTCTATACCTATGCTTAACGCCCGTTTTTCTAATTGGTTGGGAAACCGATCCTGAGCCAATCGGGGTGCCGTGGCCACGGATTCCTGCAACGCTGAGCAGCAATGTCAAAACCTGGGATTACGACCACTCCCTCTACACCTTCGCCGTTAAGCATAAAACGCCAGAAGGAAAAACACACAAAGTCTGGTTATACTCGAACAAAGCACTCTTTGACGCAGCAAACATCACACCGACTACTCCACTATTTGTGGACATTGAAAACACGAAATCCAGCCCTGCTGTTAGTCGACTCGTAACAGAAAAAGGGGTGTCTTTATACGATCCGTCACTGAGAGCACAAACCATCAAAACCAATAATTTGAAAGCGATGGAACCCATATTATTTTTTTCAGTGCTTGGCCTTCTCTCATTTGCAGGAGCCGGAGTACTTCACTATAAAAACAAAAGACACGATGAAGCACAAACTGGGGCCAGCTAAAGGCCGATCGCACTCCACTCTTACGATTTGATACCGAGCGATGGCCGCCCCAATGCGGGACGGCCATACAGCGAAGTCGGTAAAATCAACGCGGCTCCATATGCGCAATCATCAACTGCACCGTTTCATTACCGCGAAACTCGTTCACATCCAGCTTGTAGGCCAATTCGACCCAACGTACCGTTGGGTTCGGCCAGACTTCGCGGTCAATCCCGAAGGCAATACCATCAAGCCTCACAGCACCACATTCACTCTTGAGCACCACCTTCAGGTGCCGCTCGCCAACCACCCGCTGTTCGACCAGCTGGAACACGCCATGGAACAGCGGCTCGGGGAAGTGCTGGCCCCATGGGCCGGCGTTTCGCAGGGCCTTGGCCAGGTCGAGGTGGAACTCTTCGACTGCAAGGGTGCCATCGGACAGCAGGCGGCCGGTCAGGTCGTCCTCACGCAACTGGCGACGGACTTCCTCGTCGAACGCCTCGGCAAATGCCGGGAAGTTGCCTTCGGGCAAGGAAAGCCCGGCGGCCATGGCATGCCCGCCAAACTTGCTGATCAGCTGCGGGTGCCGCGCCGCCACGGCATCCAGCGCATCGCGAATATGAAAGCCCGGCACCGAACGCGCCGAGCCCTTGAGCATGCCTTCTCCTGCATCGGCAAAAGCGATGGTCGGGCGGTGGTAGCGCTCCTTCAGGCGCGAAGCAAGAATCCCGATCACACCTTGGTGCCAGTCGGCATCGAACAGGCACAGGCCATAAGGCATCGACTCGACCGGCAGGTCCTTGAGTTGGGCCAGCGCTTCGCGTTGCATGCCCTGCTCGATGGACTTGCGGTCCTGGTTCAAGTCATCCAGTTGCTGGGCCATGTCCAGGGCCAGGGCGGCGTCTTCGCACAGCAGGCATTCGATGCCCAGGCTCATGTCGTCCAGGCGTCCCGCCGCATTCAGCCGCGGGCCGAGAATGAAGCCGAGGTCGGTCGAGGTGATACGCCGATGGTCACGCCGAGCGACTTCCAGAATGGCCTTGAGACCTGGGCGCGCGCGGCCGGCACGAATGCGCTCGAGGCCCTGGTGAACCAGAATGCGGTTGTTGGCATCCAGCGGTACCACGTCCGCGACGCTGCCCAGCGACACCAGGTCCAGCAGCTCGCCGATGTTCGGCTGGGCTTGCGTCTCATAGCGCCCAAGGCTGCGCAGGCGTGCGCGCAAGGCCATGAGCACATAGAAGATGACGCCGACCCCTGCCAGCGACTTGCTCGGGAACTCACAACCTGGCTGGTTCGGGTTGACGATGGCGTCGGCGTCCGGCAACTGCTCACCCGGGAGGTGGTGGTCGGTGACCAGCACCTTGAGCCCCGCCGCCTTGGCTGCGGCCACCCCGTCCACGCTGGAGATACCGTTATCGACGGTAATCAGCAACTGCGGCTGGCGTTGCAACGCGACCTGGACAATCTCCGGGGTGAGCCCGTAGCCGTATTCGAAGCGATTGGGCACCAGGTAATCGACATGGGCCGCACCCAGCAGGCGCAGGCCGAGCACACCCACCGTACTGGCGGTGGCGCCGTCGGCATCGAAGTCGCCCACGATGAGAATCCGCTGGCGCTGGTCCAGCGCTTCGACCAGCAGGTCTACTGCCGCCTCGATGCCCTTGAGCTGCTGATACGGCAATAGCCGCGCCAGGCTTTTGTCCAGCTCAGCCTCGGACTGCACGCCACGGGCGGCGTACAGGCGCGTCAACAACGGTGGCAGGTTCCCCAGAAATGGCAGGGTCGGCGGCAATGGGCGAGGTTCGATACGCATAAGGGCTTCGGCAGTCAGTGTCTATTGAAGGTCAGCCACGCTCGCCGAGCAGCCACTCCAGCTGCACTTCGTGCTGGCCGCGGTCATCGGTGACGAAGACCGTACCTTCGCTGATCATCACGTCCCACTTGATGGTGCGGGGCATGTCGGTAGCCAAGGTTTCCAGCACTTCTTGCGGTACAGCGGCGATGCTGAGGTTCTTCAGGCCTTTCACCGCATCCACCACTTTGTTCTGCCAGACACGCAGGCTGCCGTAGGCCAACAGGCTGGTGCGCTCGGTGCGGCGCGAGCACCAGGTCAGGCGATCAGCGTCTGGCTGGCCGACTTCGATCCAGTGCAGGATGCGATCATCCAGGCTTTTTTCCCACAGCGCGGCTTCGTCTACATCGGACAGGCCACGACCAAACGACAGGTTCTCGTTGTACCAGAGTGCGTAGGCCAGCAGGCGCACGGCCATGCGTTCCTCGGTTTCGGAAGGGTGACGAGCAATGGTCTGCCTGACGTTTTCGTACACGCCACGGT
This sequence comes from Pseudomonas sp. Teo4, assembly GCF_034387475.1. Classification (NCBI taxonomy): domain Bacteria; kingdom Pseudomonadati; phylum Pseudomonadota; class Gammaproteobacteria; order Pseudomonadales; family Pseudomonadaceae; genus Pseudomonas; species Pseudomonas sp. Teo4. The sequence continues at coordinate 3,473 of NZ_JAXCIL010000008.1, read as the reverse complement.
CAAGGTCGGTCAGATTCAGTTCGAATTTGTAGGTGGTGGACGGCTGGGCCATGGTCGACGGGCTTCTTGCGCAAAGAAAAGTGGCACAGTCTAACCGATCCGCGACGTCGTTGCCGCGCAGCAGTATCTGCCGCCTGCGACCTATGATAAAACCACCGCTCTGCCCAGTTGCCACGGATGCCACATGCCTACGCCCAGCAAACCCCTCGCCGGCCTGAAAGTCATCGAACTCGGCACCCTGATTGCCGGCCCGTTTGCCTCGCGCATCTGCGCCGAATTCGGTGCCGAGGTGATCAAGGTCGAGTCCCCCGACGGCGGCGACCCGCTGCGCAAGTGGCGCAAACTCTACGAGGGCACCTCGCTGTGGTGGTTCGTCCAGGCCCGTAACAAGCAGTCGCTGACGCTGAACCTCAAGCACCCGGAAGGCCTCGAAATCCTCAAGCGCCTGCTGGCCGAAGCCGACATTCTCATCGAGAACTTCCGCCCGGGCGTGCTGGAAAAACTGGGCCTGGGCTGGGACGTGATACATGCCCTCAACCCGAAGCTGGTGATGGTGCGGCTGTCCGGCTTTGGCCAGACCGGGCCGATGAAGGACCAGCCAGGTTTCGGCGCGGTCGGCGAGTCGATGGGCGGGCTACGCTACATCACCGGTTTCGAGGACCGCCCACCAGTGCGCACCGGGATATCCATCGGTGACTCGATCGCCGCACTTTGGGGCGTGATCGGGGCGTTAATGGCCCTGCGCCATCAGGAAGTCAACGGTGGCCAGGGGCAGGTCGTGGACGTGGCCTTGTACGAAGCGATTTTCGCCATGATGGAAAGCATGGTCCCGGAATTCGATGTGTTCGGCTTCATCCGCGAACGCACCGGCAACATCATGCCGGGCATCACGCCCTCCTCCATCCATACCAGCGCCGACGGCAAGCATGTGCAGATTGGCGCCAATGGCGATGCGATCTTCAAACGCTTCATGCAGGCCATCGGGCGCGACGACCTGGCCAGCGACCCGAGCCTGGCCACCAACGATGGCCGCGACCTGCGACGCGACGAGCTGTACGGGGTGATCGACCGCTGGGTCAACAGCTTGCCGTTGGAGCAGGTCATGCAGGTGCTCACCACTGCAGAAGTACCGGCAAGCCGCATCTATTCGGCCGAGGACATGTTCAGCGACCCGCAGTACCTGGCGCGCGAGATGTTCCTCCAGGCCCGCCTCCCGGATGGCAAACCGTTCAAGATGCCCGGCATCGTGCCGAAGCTGTCGGACACGCCAGGTTCCACCGAGTGGGTCGGCCCGGCGCTGGGCGAACATACCGATGCCGTGCTCGCAAGCCTTGGGTACGACGCAAACGCCATAGCCCAGCTGCGCCAGACGGGCGCGGTCTGATACTGCCGCTGCCGCCCATGCGAGCACCTTGTCTGCTTCGATGGCTAACGGGTCTTCTCGGTCTACTGTTTGCCCTGGCGACAGGGCCGGTACTGGCCAAGGAGCGACTGCTGTGGCTGGTTCGCGACCTGCCACCGTTCACAATTCTTGAGGGTGCGGAAAAAGGCCAGGGCGTCATTGACCGCCTGTTGCCACAGTTGATCGCGCAGATGCCGGAGTACGAGCACGACATCGTACGGGTCAACCGAGCCCGCGGTATCCAGATGCTTCAAGACCCGCGCACCCTGACCTGTGACCCGACATTGCTCTGGACACCGGAACGCGAGAAGTTCGTGCACTTTTCCATACCGTCACTGGGCGTGCTGAGCGGTGGCCTGCTGGTGCGCAGGCAAGACCAGGCGGTGGTCGCGCCGTACCTGCTTGAGCAGCAGGTGGACCTCAAGCGGTTGCTGACCGACACTCAGCTAAAACTGGGTATCGTCGCCGAACGCAGCTACAGCGCCCAGGTCGACGCGATTCTGCGCCAACTGCCCGATGAGGCCTTCAGCCGGCATTACGGCAACGACGCCACTGCCAGCCTGTTGCAGATGCAGGAAAGGGGGCGCCTGAAGCTGGTGCTGGGCTATCGGCACGAGGTGAGCTACCTGACCGGGCAGCAAGGGGGCTCGAAAGATGACTTCCTGTTCTACCCCATCCTCGGTGTGAACCGCTTCCAGTTCCTGCATGTGGGTTGCTCGGACACACCATTGGGACGGCAGGCGGTCGCGCATATCGACCAGTTGCTGCCCGCGCTGCGCCAGAACACGCTGCCGGAATACTACGCACGCTGGCTCGACCCCGAACAACGGGAGAGCTACCTGGAACAGAGCCGACACTTCTTCGACACCCCATGAAAAAGAAACCCCGGGACGCTGGGGAGGACGCCCGGGGCCAATCGAAAGCCCTCATGGGCTTCCCGTGACAACCTGCCATCACCGGAGCGAAGTACTGGCTGGCTGCCCTGTTGTGTCTGATCCCCTCCTTCAGGCAAAGGTTCCCTGACTGGAGGGACGCTGTTGCAGCGCCGAAATCACACAGGGCTGCAAACGACCTTCTGCGATCTGCAGGTCGCGGTGCAGGCCATCCACCAGATCGATCAACAATCGCTGCTCCTGCAACTGGCGCAGGCTGACGGTACGCCGCAGCGTCAAGCCACCAAGGCTGTCGAACACGCTCAACATGCGATTACCGCTGGCATCCGCTGTACCGAGGTCCGTTTTGTAAGGAGAAAGGGCGTCATTGAGCAGCCTGCAGATTCTTTCCATCCGGTTCACTCGCTGGGTGGTGGGACATGAAGGAACTGACCAGCGGACGCAGCGCAAAGTTCGCTAAAACGCGTTCGCTTCAGTGAGCATGCGTGGGCGAGATGACAGTTTGAATACGCTGAAGCGCCTGTTGCCAGCGTGGCATCGGCAATGGCCAAGGCAGCTCGGCCAACACCCAGAGCCCACGCCGACGGGCCTCGCAGGCAAGGTTGGCGCTGTCTTCGCCCGCTTGGCCGACGAACAACAAGGCACGCGTGCAGCGATTGCGCGCTATACGCTCCAGCAAGGCCATGCCGCCTGCCACCGGCATGGCGTGGTCGAGGATCAGCACATCGGCGACGGGCTCGCACTCCAGGCAGGCATACAGGTCGGTGAGTTCTGGAATGACGCGCACGTTGAAAATGCCTACCGAATTGCAGGCCTGGTGCAGGAGGATCTGGTGAGAGGGGCGTGGCTGATGAAGCAACACATAAGGCTGACGCATGAACCGCTCCTGATGGGAGGACCGGTCACTCTAGGCGGGGCGTCTTAGGCCTTATATAGGAGATATCTGAAAGGGCTTTCGGAAGATTCGTTAACGATAGGTTCGCGGTGCTACCTATCGCCGCGGCTTGTCGCGACGACGAACCGCGGCGATGAGGCCAGTACAGGCGCTACAAGAAAGTATCTCCTGCAGGAGCCAACTTGTCGTAGTGCCGTATTACAGCGGCTTGCCGCGGTTGCCGTGCTGGCTGACGAAGGCCTGGACCGCCTTGAGGTCGTTGGCCAGTACGGTGCAGCGCTCA
>NZ_JAXCIL010000007.1 GCF_034387475.1 Pseudomonas sp. Teo4 | reverse complement strand
ATAGGGCCGAGGCAGACTCACGCCTTGCCTTGCTGTGCCTTCTTCATTTTAAACGCCACCCACAACACCGCGATCCACGCCGGAATCAGCATCACCGAAATACGAATCGGCGGGGTCAGGTACATCACCACCAGAATCAGCGCGATGAACGCCAGGCACAGGTAGTTGGTCACCGGGTGCCCCCAGCTGCGGTAGAACGGGTTGATGCCCGCCGCCAGCTTGGCCTTGCGGAACTTCAGGTGGGTGATGCTGATGCTGGCCCAGTTGATCACCAGCGCCGACACCGCCAGCGCCATCAACAGGCCAAAGGCCTCGCCCGGCATCAGGTAGTTGATCAGCACGCACATACCGGTGGCGAACGCCGACACACCCAGCGCCGTCAGCGGCACGCCACGGCGGCTTACCTTGAGCAGCTGGCGCGGTGCATCGCCCTGGCTGGCCAGGCCGAACAGCATGCGGCTGTTGGCATACACGCAGCTGTTGTAGACCGACAGCGCAGCCGTCAGCACCACGATGTTGAGGATGGTGGCGACCAGATCGCTGTCCAGCTCATGGAAAATCATCACGAACGGGCTACCGCCCTGCACGACCTTCTGCCATGGGTACAGCGACAGCAGTACCGCCAGCGCACCGATATAGAAAATCAGGATGCGGTAGACCACCTGGTTGGTGGCCTTGGGGATGCTATGGCGCGGGTTGTCCGCCTCGGCGGCGGTAATGCCCACCAGCTCCAGGCCACCGAACGAGAACATGATCACCGCCAGGGCCATGATCAACCCGGTCACGCCATTGGGGAAGAAGCCGCCGTACTGCCACAGGTTGGCCACGCTGGCGTCCGGCCCGCCATGGCCGCTGCTCAACAGCCAGGCACCGAAGCCGATCATGCTGACAATGGCCACCACCTTGACCAGCGCGAACCAGAACTCCATCTCGCCATAGACCTTCACCTGAGTCAGGTTGATGGCGTTGATCACGACGAAGAAGATTGCCGCCGTGGCCCAGGTCGGGAAGTCCGGCCACCAGTACTGCACGTAGATGCCCACGGCCGTCAGTTCGGCCATGCCCACCAATACGTACACCACCCAGTAGTTCCAGCCCGAGACGAAGCCCGCGAACTCGCTCCAGTACTGGTGGGCGAAGTGGCTGAAACTGCCGGCGACCGGCTCTTCGACCACCATCTCGCCGAGCTGGCGCATGATGAAGAAGGCCATGAGGCCAGCGATGGCATAGCCCAGCAGCACGGACGGGCCGGCCAGCTGGATGGTTTGGGCAATGCCCAGGAACAGCCCGGTGCCGATGGCCCCGCCCAGCGCGATCAGCTGGATATGGCGATTCTTCAGCCCGCGCTGTAACCGCTCGGGCGTGCTCTGGTCTTGCATGAAGTGTCCTTTAGTCAGGAGGCAGTGTTGTTGGAGTTGTTTGCAGTCAAGGATCTAGATCCATCCGCCCCACTGCAAGATGAAAATGCCGATATTGGTGGTAATCGCCGCCAAAAGCGTGGTGATCACGATGATCGAGGCCGCCAGCTCATGATTGCCGTTGGCCGCCCTGGCCATGACATAGCTGGCCGCCGCGGTCGGGCTGCCGATGTAGAGGAACAGGATACCCAGCTCGGCGCCGCGGAAACCGCAAAACCAGGCCCCCAGCGTGCCGATCAACGGTAGCCAGACCATCTTCACCAGGCTGGCGTCTATCGCCAGCTTGCCGCTGTCACGCAGGGCCGCCAACGACAAGGTACCGCCGATGCACATGAGCGCCAGCGGCAGGGTCATCTGCGCCAGGTAATCGCCCGAGGTCAGCAGCCAATTGGGCAGCGGCACCTGGCCGTAGGCCATGGGGGTGGCCACCAGCACGCTGATGATCAACGGGTTGCTGAAGATGCTCTTGCAGATGCTCCAGGGGTCGGACTTCAGGTCCGGGCTGTACACCGCCAGCACCACGGCCGACAGCGAGTTGTACATGAGGATGACCAGCCCCGCGAGCACCGCACCCAGCGAGATGCCGTAGTCGCCGTACAGGCTGGCCGCCAGGGCCAGGCCGATGACCCCGTTGTTGCCGCGAAACGCCCCTTGGGTGTAGATACCCCGGTCAGCTAGCGGACTGCGCCAGATGGCCATGCCCCAGGACACGGCAAAACCGACCAGGGTGGCGGCGACGAAGTAAAGGATCACGCCAGGTTTGACCGCCGAAGCCAGGTCGGCATGGTAGATGCCGAGGAACAGCAGCGCTGGCATGCAGACGTTGAATACCAGCTGAGAGGCGACGCGGTTGAAGTTGTCGTCGATCAGGTGGATGCGTTTGAGCAGCACGCCCATGAACAACATGGCAAACACGGGGGCCGTGATGTTCAGCGTCTGGATAAGAAGGGCGAGCATGCGCTAGCGATCCTGGGAGGGGGTTGCCGTTAGGGGGCTAATGATACGCCAACGGCTTGGAGTTGCGGGGATCGGGTGCGATAAAGAGAAATTTCTGTCGGAGTCGGCCCATTCGCGGGTAAACCCGCTCCCACAGGCTCTGCACAGGTTTTGAGACTTGTGAGGTATCTGTGGGAGCGGGTTTACCCGCGAAAGGGCCGGTACTGTCTGCCAAGAATCAGCGTCGAACCGGCCGCTTCTGCAGCTTGCGCTGCAAGGTCCGCCGGTGCATGCCCAGCGCCCGCGCAGTGGCGGAAATGTTGCCTTCGTGCTCGTTCAGCACGCGCTGAATGTGCTCCCACTGCAAACGGTCCACCGACATCGGGTTTTCCGGCACCAGGGTATCGAGGTCGGTGTGCTCCGAGAGCAATGCCGCCAGCACATCGTCAGCATCGGCTGGTTTGCACAGGTAATTGCAGGCCCCGCGCTTGACCGCCTCGACCGCAGTGGCAATGCTCGAGTAACCGGTCAGGATCACCACGCGCATTTCCGGGTCCAGCTCCAGCAGCTTGGGCAGCAGCACCAGGCCGGAGTCGCCTTCCATCTTCAGGTCCAGCGTGGCGTAGTCCGGCAGGTCCTGCTGGGCCAGAATCAGCCCTTCTTCGGCGGAGCTCGCAGTGCTTACGCGAAAGCCCCGGCGGCTCATGGCGCGGGCCATGACCCGAGTGAAGGTGGCATCGTCATCCACCAGCAACAGGTGCGGCAGTTCTTCGCCTTCGACCTGGTTTTCTTCGCTCATATTTCATCTCCTCGCTTGCCATGGGGCAGGCGCAGTTCGGTCAGGGTGCCACCCTGTTCATGACTATAGAGTTTCACCGAACCGCCCGCACGGGTCACGCTGGCCTTGCTCAAGAACAGGCCCAGGCCGAAGCCTTTGCCCTTGGTGGTGATAAACGGTTTGCCGATGGCCTCGGCAATGGCCGGCGGCACGCCAGGGCCATGGTCACGGATGCTGATGACGATGTCCTGGGCGTCCCAGTCCAGACGCACCTCCAAGTCATCCGGGCAGGCATCGGCGGCATTGTTCAGCAGGTTCAACAGGGCCTGGGTCAGGTCTGGCGGTGGGGTCAGGCGAGGCACCTTGCCGTCACGCAGGCGCTGGAACCGGTAACTGGTTTCCGGACGCATCAGGTGCCAGCGGTTCAGCGCCTCGTCGAGCCAGGCGGTCACGTCCTGCTCGACTACCGCCATACGGCGGTTGGCCTCGGCCGCGCGCACCAGTTGCTGCAAGGTTTCCTTGCACAGTTTGACCTGGTCCTGAAGGATCTGCAGGTCTTCCTGCAGCAACGGGTCCGAATGGTCCTGACGCATTTCGTTAAGCAGCACGCTCATGGTCGCCAGCGGCGTGCCCAGCTCATGGGCAGCACCCGCCGCCTGCGTGGCCACGGCCAGCAACTGCTCGTCGCGCAGGCTATCCTCGCGCCGCTCGGAACGCAGCTGTTCCTGACGGCGCAGCTCTTCGGCCATGCGTGCGGCGAAGAATGTGATGACCGCCGCGGCCAGCGCGATGCTCAACCACATGCCGTACACCTGCATCTTGTCCCGTGCCATCGGCAGGCCTTCGAGCGGGTAGAACTGCACCAGCAACAGGCTGTAGGCCGTCAGGGCGATGCCGGACAGAATCAGTGAGTAGAGCCACGGCAGGGTCACTGCGGCAATCGCCAACGGCACCAGGTAATACGACACGAACGGGTTGGTCGAACCGCCGGAGTAATACAGCAAGGCGCTGTGAATCAGCAGGTCGCAGGCCAGCTGCAGGGCGTATTCCAGTTCGGTGACCGGTAGCGACAGGCGCAAGCGCAGCGCGGTGAACGCGCACAGGATGGACGACAAGGCCAAGGTCGCCGCCAGCGAGAGCCAGGGCAGCGGCAGCAGTTCGGTCCAGTAGGCAACGCCCACCGAGCCGGCCTGGGCAGCCAGCACCAGCACGCGAATGACGGTCAGGCGCCAGAGATTCTGACGTGTAGCGGATAGCGGTTGTACGGCGGCGAGCATGCGCTCTCCCGATGAGTGCTCCAGGAAAATCGGCTGGAGTATACCGAAGCCAGGCGCCTCGCTGCAGCGATGCGGCAAAGCGCCACACTTTGTCACAGGTTCATGATGGCACTTTTGAACCCACTACACTGTTGCCGGTCTGATGGGCCATGCGTGGAAAGGAACGCCCAATTCCACGCCTTTTATTGCCAAGGAGTCCTACATGCAAATTTCCCGTCGCGGCGCCGCCCTGATCCTGTCCTGCGGCCTGGTCGCCAGCTTGCCCGCCCTGGCAGCCGATGAGCCGCGCTACAACCAGGTGTCGTTGCGTGCCGAAGTCAGCAAGGAAGTGCCCCGCGACCTGATGGTGGTGACCCTGTACAGCGAAGCGCAGAACACCGACCCAGGCAAGCTCGCCAAGCAGATCACCGAGACGCTGAACAAGTCCATCCAGCAAGCCCGTCAGGTCAAGGACGTGAAGATCAGCCAAGGCAGCCGCAACAGCTACCCGGTGTACGACAGCAAGGGCCAGAAGATTACCGGCTGGCGCGAACGTGCCGAGCTGCGTCTGGAGAGCGCCGACTTCCCGGCCCTGTCGCAACTGACCGCCGACCTGTTGCAGGACATGAAGATGGGCGGCATGGACTTCTCCATCGCCGCCGCCACCCGCAAGGCCAGCGAAGATGCCCTGCTCAAGGACGCCGTCGATGCCTTCAAGGCTCGCGCCCAGTTGGCCACCGAAGCCTTGGGTGGCAAGGGCTACAAGGTCGTTAGCCTGAACCTCAACAGCAGTGGCTACCCTCGCCCGTACCTGCGCAGCGCGCCAATGGCGATGAAGGCCATGGGTGCTGATGAAGCCGCGCCAGCGCCGGACATCGAGGCGGGTACCAGCGAGGTCAGCATGAACGCCGATGGCTTGATCGAAGTACAGATGCCCTGAGGCTTCCCTGGGGGCGCTTTGCGCCCCCATCTCGTTATTTCAGACATTTCCCACGCACCAATAAGGTGCTTCCTACACACCCCCGCTTCCCGAAACACTCAGCAAAAAGCCATCATTTAGCCTGCGCAAACGTTCAACTTCGCCGAAAGTTATACCAATGCGACATCCATGTACGCTCGTACTACTTTTCTGACGCCAACTATCCTCCTGACTGTTGCATTGGGAATACCCCCTGCATAAGTATCCGCAGGTCGGCTCACGAGGCCACCTCAACTCAAAAAATGACAACAATGAGGCCACCATGCTCAAACACGCAGTCATTCCGTTCCTGCTCGGCGCAGGCTTGCTAGCCGGCGCCCCGCTCGCCCACGCAGCGTCCAACCTGGTGTTCTGCTCCGAAGGCAGCCCGGCCGGTTTCGACCCTGGGCAATACACCACAGGAACCGACTTTGACGCCTCGGCTGAAACCGTGTTCAACCGCCTGACCCAGTTCGAACGCGGCGGTACCGCGGTCATCCCGGGCCTTGCGACCAAGTGGGAAGTGTCTGACGACGGCAAGACCTACACCTTCCACCTGCGTGAAGGGGTCAAGTTCCACACCACCGACTACTTCAAGCCAACCCGCACCTTCAACGCTGACGACGTGCTGTTCACCTTCAACCGCATGCTCGACAAGGACCATCCGTTCCGTAAGGCCTACCCCACCGAATTCCCGTACTTCACCGATATGGGCATGGACAAGAACATCGCCAAGGTGGAGAAACTCGACGAGCACACCGTGCGCTTCACGCTCAATGATGTCGATGCTGCGTTCATTCAGAACCTGGCCATGAGCTTCGCCTCCATTCAATCGGCCGAGTACGCCGACCAGTTGCTCAAGGAAGGCAAGGCCGCCGACATCAACCAGAAGCCCATCGGCACCGGTCCGTTCGTGTTCAGCAAGTACCAGAAGGACGCGCAGATCCGCTTCAAGGGCAACAAGGACTACTGGAAGCCTGAGGACGTGAAGATCGACAACCTGATCTTCGCCATCACCACCGATGCCTCGGTGCGCATGCAGAAGCTGAAGAAGAACGAGTGCCAGGTCACGCTGTTCCCGCGCCCCGCCGACATCGAGCCGCTGAAGGCGGAAAAGAACCTGCAGATGCCACAACAGGCAGGCTTCAACCTCGGCTACATCGCCTATAACGTGATGGACAAGGTCAAGGGCAGCAACGAGCCCAACCCGCTGGCCCAGCTCAAGGTCCGCGAGGCCCTGGACATGGCCGTCGACAAGAAGAAGATCATCGAATCGGTCTACCAGGGCGCCGGTCAGCTTGCCGTAAACGCCATGCCTCCGACTCAGTGGTCCTACGACGACAGCATCAAGGATGCCGCCTACGACCCGGAAAAGGCCAAGCAGCTGCTCAAGGAAGCCGGCATCAAGGAAGGCACCGAGATCACCCTGTGGGCCATGCCGGTGCAACGCCCCTACAACCCCAACGCCAAGTTGATGGCCGAGATGCTGCAGTCCGACTGGGGCAAGATCGGTATCAAGGCCAAGATCGTCAGCTACGAGTGGGGTGAGTACATCAAGCGCTCCAAGGGCGGCGAGCAGGGCGCGATGCTGATTGGCTGGAGTGGCGATAACGGTGACCCGGACAACTGGCTGGGCACCCTGTATGGCTGCGATGCCATCGACGGCAACAACTTCTCCAAGTGGTGCTTCAAGCCTTATGACGACCTGATCAAGCAGGCCAAGGCCACCTCCGACCAAGGCAAACGCACCGAGCTGTACCAGAAGGCGCAGCACATCCTCAAGGAACAGGTGCCGATCACCCCGATCGCCCACTCCACCGTGTACCAGCCGATGAGCGCCAAGGTGAAGGACTTCAAGATCAGTCCATTCGCGCTGAACTCGTTCTACGGCGTCAGCGTGGACAAATAGCACCGGGCATCCTCGCCCCTTCCCATATATGCAGCCCACCTCGACGCTACCCGCGTCGGGGTCGGGTCCCTGTTGCCGCAATTCGTACCCCGAGGCGGCGAAAACAGCTGGAAAAGGAACCGCCATGCGCCACGCCACCCGTCTTTCGACCCTGCTCGCCCTTGGCCTGATGACCCAGGCCCCTGCTCTGCAAGCCAAGAACCTGGTGTTCTGCTCGGAGGGCAGCCCGGCAGGTTTCGACACGGCCCAGTACACCAGTGCCACCGACAACGACGCCGCCGAACCGATCTACAACCGTCTGGTCGAGTTCGAACGCGGCGGCACGGCGGTACACCCCGCCCTGGCTACCAAGTGGGAAGTTTCCGATGACGGCCTGCGCTACACCTTCCACTTGCGTGAAGGGGTCAAGTTCCACAGCAACAAGGCCTTCACACCAAGCCGCGACTTCAACGCCGACGACGTACTGTTCACCTTCAACCGCATGCTCGACAAGGCGCATCCGTTCCGCAAGGCCTACCCCACCGAGTTTCCCTACTTCGTCAGCATGGGCCTGGACAAGAACATCGCCCATGTCGAAAAAACCGACCCGCACACAGTCGTGTTCACCCTGAACAAGGTCGATGCCGCGTTCATTCAGAACCTGGCGATGAGCTTCGCCTCGATACTTTCCGCCGAATACGCGCAGCAGCTGTTGACCAGCGGCCGCCCCAGCGACATCAACCAGCAGCCGATCGGCACCGGCCCGTTCGTGTTCCAGCGCTACCAGAAAGACTCGCAGATCCGCTTCAAGGGCAATCCGGCCTACTGGGCACCGGATGAGGTGAAAATCGACAACCTGGTGTTTTCGATCAACGTCGACCCTTCTGTACGTATCCAGAAGCTGCGCCGCAACGAATGCCAGGTCACCCTGCACCCGCGCCCGGCTGACCTTCCGGGGCTCAGGGGCGACGACAAGCTGCAGGTGCTTCAGCAACCGGGCTTCAACCTCGGCTACATCGCCTACAACACCCAGCACCCACCGTTCGACCGGCTGGAAGTGCGCCAGGCCATGGACATGGCGGTGAACAAGCAGGCGATCCTCCAGGCGGTGTATCAGGACTCCGGCCAGCGGGCGGTCAACGCCATGCCGCCGACCCAATGGTCCTACGACGAATCGATCAAGGATGCCCCGTACGACCCGGCCAAAGCCAGGACCTTGCTGCAACAGGCCGGGGTCAAGGAAGGCAGCGAAATCACCCTGTGGGCCATGCCGGTACAGCGCCCCTACAACCCCAACGCCAAGCTCATGGCCGAAATGCTCCAGGCTGATTGGAGCAAGCTTGGCTTCAAGGTGCGCATCGTCAGTTACGAGTGGGGCGAGTACCTCAAGCGCATGAAGAGCGGTGAGCACGACATCGCCCTGATCGGCTGGACCGGTGACAACGGCGACCCGGACAACTGGCTCGGTACGCTCTACAACTGCGATGCCATCGGCAGCAACAACTACTCCCTGTGGTGTGACCCGCAGTACGACAGCCTGGTGAAAAAAGCCAAGCAAGTCACCGATCGCGCCGAGCGCACAGCGCTTTACCAGCAAGCCCAGCAGCGCCTCAAGCAGCAGGTACCGATCACCCCGGTGGCGCATTCCACGGTCAACCAGCCGATCAGCGCCAAGGTGGCCGACTTCCGAGTCAGCCCATTCGGGCGCAATGACTTTTCCGGTGTGAGTGTGGATTAAGCAAGGGCCCCATCGCCGGCAAGCCGGCTCCTACAAAAGCCAACAGTTCCCCGGAATCTGTGGGAGCCGGCTTGCCGGCGATAAGGCCGGTAAAGGCAACGAACATGCCCGGCGATCCCGTGGCAACCCTGGCAACACCGCAGCAAATACCCCAGCCCACAAGGCCTGGTGATAACTAAAAGAAAAGAAAGGGAGCTTTACTTTGATACGTTTCACGATAACCGCACTGGCCTTATCCATTGGCGCCTTCTCCGCCATGGCCCAGGCCGACACCCAGAGCCAGGACTACGTCCCGTTCAGCCTGAAAACCACCAGCGAACAAGACGAGGCCAAAGGCTTCATCGACGGCCAGAGCCTGTCCGGCAGCACTCGTAACTGGTACGCCCGCGAACGCGCCACCCGCGCCCCGCTGTTCAAGTACTACAAGAGCGACGGCACCCGTCACGCCACCCATAGCCGTGACAACTGGCTGCAAGGCACCATCCTCAACTACAGCTCGGGCTTTACGCAGGGCACCGTTGGCTTTGCCGTGGAAGCCGCTGGCTACAACGCCATCGCCCTGGAACAAGGCCGAGCGGCAGTGGCCGGCCCCAACAACCGTACGCTGACCCATAGCGACGGCGACCCCATCGGCCAGTGGAGCAAGATGGGCCTGGCCAACGTCAAGGCGCGGGTGTCCAACACCACCCTCACCGTGGGCCGCCAGTCCGTCGACACGCCCATGATCGCCTACATCGGTAACCGCGCCCTGCCGTCGAGCTTCCAGGGAGCCTTCCTGCACAGCGCCGAGTTCGACAACCTGTCGTTCGATATCGGCACCTTCGACCGGGTTTCCCCGCGTACCGAACAGAGCCTGAGCAAGTTCCGCAGCGAGTACAGCGCCACCGGCGTCGAAACCGACCGTGCCAGCACCACCGGGGTCAACTACCAGCCGTTCAAAAGCCTGACCACCAGCCTGTACGCCACCAAGGTCGATGACTTCTGGAACCAATACTACTTCGGCGCCAACCATGTGCTGGGTGACAGCGCGGTGCTGAGCCTTTCCACCGGTCTGAACTACTACAAGACCGTGGACGAAGGCAGCAAGAAGATGGGTGACATCGACAACGACACCTACAGCCTGTCGTTCGGCCTGACGCACCAGGCCCACACCCTCAGCGCCTCCTGGCAGCAAGTGAACGGCAACGAGTACTTCGACTACCTGCACGAGACCAACGGCATTTACCTGGCCAACTCGCTGCTGTCGGACTTCAACGGCCCGAACGAGAAATCCCTGCAGATTTCCTACGTGCTGAACATGGCGCCCTACGGCGTGCCTGGTCTGAAGTTCAACCTGTACAACGCCCGTGGCTGGGGCATCGACGGTACTCACTACCGCGGCACCGCCTACGACGTGAACGGCCTGGACGGCGAAACCCATTACGAGTGGGGCATCGGCACCAGTTATGCGGTGCAGAGCGGCCCGCTGAAAGACACCAGCATCCGCGCCACCTACACCGCGCACCGGGCCAGCAAGGCCCAGGGCGATGGCAGCCTGGACGAGCTGCGCATCGTCACCACCATTCCGTTCAACATTCTGTAACCGCTGACGCCACGGCCCGTTCCGCCCCGGGCCGTGGCGGCTACGCTGGAAACAATGCCAGCAGGGAGTTCACATGAAATCGCTACCGCTCCGCGCTGCCCTCGCAGCGGTCATTCTGAGCAGTGCCACGCACCTGGCGGCCAAGCCGCTGGTGGTGTGCACCGAAGCCAGCCCGGAAGGCTTCGACATCGTCCAGTACACCACAGCGGTCACCGCCGACGCCTCGGCCGAGACCGTGTTCAATCGCCTGGTCGATTTCAAGCCCGGCACCACCGACATTCAGCCGGCCCTGGCCGAACGTTGGGACATCTCGCCAGACGGCCTGACCTACACCTTCCACCTGCGTGAAGGCGTGAAGTTCCACACCACCGACTACTTCAAGCCGACCCGTGACTTCAACGCCGACGACGTGCTGTGGAGCCTGCGTCGCCAGCTCGACCCGAACCACCCCTGGCACGACAAGACCAGCGTCGGCTACCCCTATTTCGAGAGCATGGCCTTCAAGGAGCGGCTCAAGTCGGTGGACAAGACCGACGACCATACCGTGGTCATCACCCTTACCCGCCCGGAAGCACCGTTCCTGCGCGACATGGCCATGGCCTTCACCTCGATCTACTCCGCCGAATACGGCGACCAGTTGCTCAAGGCAGGCAAGACGGCCGACCTGAACAGCAAACCCATCGGCACCGGCCCCTTCATCTTCCAGCGCTACAACAAGGACGCCCAGGTTCGCTACAAGCCCAACCCGGACTACTTCCGCGGCAAGCCACCGGCCGATGCGCTGATCTTTGCCATTGCCACCGACAACAACGTGCGCCTGCAAAAACTGCGTGCCAACGAATGCCAGGTCGCGCTGTACCCCAAGCCTGATGACATCCCGTCGATCAAGGCCGACCCCAAGCTCAAGGTCGCCGAGATCGAAGCGCTGGTCACCGGCTACATCTCGATGAACACCGAGCACAAGTACCTGAGCGACGTGCGCGTGCGAAAGGCGATCAACATGGCCTTCGACCGCCAGACCCACGTTGACCAGCTCTTTGGCAAAGGCAACGCCCTGGTCGGCGTCAACCCCTACCCACCGACCATGATCGGCTTCAACACCGACAACAAGAACCCGCCCCACGACCTGGCCAAGGCCCGTGAACTACTCAAGCAAGCCGGCGTGCCGGAAGGCACAGTGATCAACCTGTTCACCCGCAACGGCGGCGGCCCGACCAACCCCAACCCGCGCCTGTCGGCCGAAATGCTGCAAGCGGACCTGGCCAAGATCGGCATCAAGCTGGACATCCGCGTGATGGAATGGGCCGAGATGCTGCGCCGCGCCAAGAAAGGCGAAGCCGACCTGGTGTCCACCGGTTGGGCCGGCGACAACGGCGACCCGGACAACTTCCTCAGTCCCCTGCTCAGCTGCGACGCCGCCAAAAGCGGCGAGAACTACGCCCGCTGGTGCAACCCGAAATTCCAGGAGCTGATCACCCGCGCCCGCGAAGTGATCGACAACGACGAACGCGCAAGGCTCTATGCCGAGGCATTGAAGGTGTACGATGACGATCAACCCTGGATCAGCATGGCCCATCCGAAGATGTTCACCGCCATGCGTGACACCGTGGAGGGTTACGTGATCAACCCTCTGACCAACAACAACTTCGCCACCACCAAGGTGAAGTAGAACAACAACGACCGCCGGGACCCCACACGGGCACCGGCGGCACCGCCGTAACCGGCTGATGAGGTACCTCCGACAATGTTGAGTTTTATTGCCCGGCGTCTAGGCCTGCTGATTCCGACCTTCTTCGGTATCACCTTGCTGACCTTCGCGCTCATACGCCTGATCCCCGGCGACCCGGTGGAAGTCATGATGGGCGAGCGCAGGGTCGACCCCGAAATGCACGCCCAGGCCATGGAGCGCCTGGGCTTGAACAAGCCCCTGCCGGTCCAGTACCTGGACTATGTCGGCAAGCTGGCCCAGGGTGACCTGGGCGAGTCGCTGCGTACCCGCGAAAGTGTCTGGAGCGAGTTTCTAACCCTGTTCCCGGCCACCCTTGAGCTGGCCTTCGCTGCCCTGGTGTTCGCCGGTGTCGTCGGCCTGCTGGCCGGGGTGATCGCGGCGCTCAAGCGGGGCTCGCTGTTCGACCACGGGGTGATGGGCATCTCGCTGGCCGGCTATTCCATGCCGATCTTCTGGTGGGGCCTGATCCTGATCATGTTCTTCTCCGTGAGCCTGGGCTGGACGCCCGTGTCCGGGCGCATCGACCTGCTCTATGACATCGAGCCGAAAACCGGCTTCATGCTCATCGACACCCTGCTCAGCGACGAGGAAGGGGCGTTCAAGGACGCCGTGATGCACCTGATCCTGCCCGCTATCGTGCTGGGCACCATTCCGCTGGCGGTAATCGCCCGCATGACCCGCTCGTCGATGCTTGAAGTGCTGCGCGAAGACTACATCCGCACCGCCCGCGCCAAGGGTCTGTCGCCGGCCCGCGTGGTCTTCGTGCACGGCCTGCGCAACGCCCTGATCCCGGTACTGACGGTGTTCGGCCTGCAGGTAGGTACCTTGCTGGCCGGTGCGGTGCTTACCGAAACCATCTTCTCCTGGCCGGGCATCGGCAAATGGCTGATCGAAGCCATCGGCGCCCGTGACTACCCCGTGGTCCAGAACGGCATCCTGTTGATTGCCTGCCTGGTGATTCTGGTCAACTTCGTCGTGGACATCCTCTACGGCTTGGCCAACCCACGCATCCGTCATCAGCGCTGAGGTCTTCGCCATGACTAGCCCAATTCCGAAATCCGTGACACCGGTCAGCCCGGTGGACCAAAGCCTGCTCTACCCGTCACCGTACAAAGAGTTCTGGCAAGCCTTCTCGCGCAACAAAGGCGCCGTGATGGGCCTGGCCTTCATGTGCCTGGTGGTGTTCTGCGCGTTGTTCGCCCCGTGGGTTGCCCCGCATGACCCAAGCGAGCAATACCGCGACTTCCTGCTCACCCCGCCGGTATGGCTCGAAGGCGGCACCTGGCAGTTCATTCTCGGCACCGACGAACTGGGCCGCGACCTGCTCTCGCGGCTGATCCAGGGCGCCCGGCTGTCGCTGCTGATCGGCCTGTCGTCGGTGGTGATGTCACTGATCCCTGGCATTCTGCTGGGCCTGTTGGCCGGGTTCTTCCCGCAATTGCTTGGCCCTTCGATCATGCGCCTGATGGACGTGATGCTCGCGCTGCCGTCGCTGTTGCTGGCCGTGGCCATCGTCGCCATCCTCGGCCCAGGCCTGATCAATACCGTGATCGCCATCGCCGTCGTTTCGTTGCCATCCTACGTGCGTCTGACCCGCGCAGCGGTGATGGGCGAGCTGAACCGCGACTACGTGACCGCCGCCCGCCTGGCAGGTGCCGGGCTGCCACGGCTGATGTTCGTCACGGTGCTGCCCAACTGCATGGCACCACTGATCGTGCAGGCCACCTTGAGTTTCTCTTCGGCAATTCTCGACGCTGCAGCGCTGGGCTTCCTTGGCCTGGGTGTGCAGCCGCCCACCCCCGAGTGGGGCACCATGCTGGCCTCGGCCCGCGACTACATCGAGCGCGCCTGGTGGGTGGTGAGCCTGCCCGGCCTGACCATTCTGCTCAGTGTGCTGGCAATCAACCTGATGGGCGACGGCCTGCGCGATGCGCTGGACCCGAAACTCAAGAACGCCGCCTGAGGAGAACGCCATGTCACTGTTGCAGATCAACAACCTGAACGTGCGCTTCGGCGACGCCAACGCGGTCCCTGTGGTGGACGGCCTGGACCTGTCCGTGGAGGCTGGCGAGATCCTGGCCATCGTCGGCGAGTCCGGCTCGGGCAAATCGGTGACCATGATGGCCCTGATGGGCCTGATCGACGCCCCTGGGCGCATCACCGCCGACGCCCTCACCTTCGACGGCACCGATATGCTCAAGCTCAGCGGCCGGCAACGGCGCAAAGTGGTGGGCAAGGACATCGCCATGGTCTTCCAGGACCCGATGACCGCACTCAACCCCAGCTACACCGTGGGTTACCAGATCGAAGAGGTGCTGCGCCAACACCTGGGCCTCAAGGGCAAGGCGGCCCGCCAGCGTGCTCTGGAGCTGCTCAAGAAAGTGGAAATCCCGGCCGCCGAAAGCCGCCTGGATGCCTACCCGCACCAGCTGTCCGGCGGCATGAGCCAACGGGTGGCGATTGCCATGGCGATTGCTGGTGAGCCCAAGCTGCTGATTGCCGACGAGCCGACCACCGCCCTGGACGTGACCATCCAGGCGCAGATCATGGAACTGCTGGTGAACCTGCAGAAAGAGCGCAACATGGCGCTCATCCTGATCACCCATGACCTGGCCGTGGTGGCTGAAACCGCCAAGCGCGTGTGCGTGATGTATGCCGGCCAAGCCGTGGAAGTGGGCCAGGTGCCGGAGCTGTTCGACGTCCCTGCGCACCCCTACAGCGAAGCGCTGCTGGCGGCGATCCCGGAGCACAGCATCGGTGCCGAACGCCTGGCCACGCTGCCCGGTATCGTCCCGGGTCGCTATGACCGCCCCGTCGGTTGCCTGCTGTCACCGCGCTGCCCCTACGTGCAGGAAAACTGCCGCCGCCAGCGCCCGCCCCTCGATCCCCAGGCGCATGGCCTGGTGCGTTGCTTCTACCCGCTGAACCAGGAGGTGGCGTGATGGCCGTCGTTCTATCCGCTCGGGAGCTGACCCGGCATTACGAAGTCTCCCGCGGCCTGTTCAAAGGCCACGCCCTGGTACGTGCGCTCAATGGTGTGTCGTTCGAACTGGAAGCCGGCAAGACCCTGGCCGTGGTCGGTGAGTCCGGCTGTGGCAAGTCCACCCTGGCCCGTGCCCTGACCCTGATCGAAGAGCCGTCCTCAGGCTCGCTGCAAATCGCCGGCACCGAGGTGAAAGGCGCCAGCAAGGCCGAGCGCAAGCAGCTGCGCCGCGATGTGCAGATGGTGTTCCAAAGCCCCTATGCCTCGCTGAACCCGCGACAGAAGATCGGCGACCAGCTGGCCGAGCCGCTGCTGATCAATACCTCGCTGAGCAAGGCCGAACGCCGTGAGAAAGTGCAGAAGATGATGGAGCAAGTGGGCCTGCGCCCCGAGCACTATCAGCGCTACCCGCACATGTTCTCCGGTGGCCAGCGCCAGCGTATCGCCCTGGCCCGGGCGATGATGCTGCAGCCCAAGGTGCTGGTGGCGGACGAACCGACATCGGCGCTGGACGTGTCGATCCAGGCACAGGTGCTGAACCTGTTCATGGATTTGCAGAAGGAGTTCAACACAGCGTATGTGTTCATCTCCCACAACCTGGCGGTGGTACGCCATGTGGCGGATCAGGTGCTGGTGATGTACTTGGGCAGGCCCGCTGAGATGGGGCCGAAGGAGGACATCTACGAGAAGCCGCTGCACCCGTATACCCAGGCATTGTTGTCGGCGACGCCAGCGATTCACCCTGACCCGCTGAAGCCGAAAATCCGCATTGCCGGTGAACTGCCCAACCCGTTGAACCCGCCGGATGGCTGCGCGTTTCACAAGCGTTGCCCGTATGCGACGGAGCGGTGTGCCAAGGAAGTGCCCGCGCTCAGACAGGTCGGCACCCGGCAGGTGGCCTGCCATTACGCCGAGCAGTTTCTCTAGTCCCGCGTGAAGTTCTTCGCGGGTAAACCCGCTCCCACAGGTGCTCTGTCGCATTCAAAAGCGGCGCGGTACCTGTGGGAGCGGGTTCACCCGCGAAGGGCCGCACAGCGGCCCCGTTGCCTCAGTGCATGAAGAACCAGATCAAAATAATCACCGGAATCGGCACACCTATCATCCACAGCAGAATCGAGCGCATGGCCTTTCTCCCAACAGGGTTGTGAGCAAGAACAATGCAGTGTCTGTACCAATCGATCTCCTGGAGTGGCGCCTGCTGATTCAGCAGCTTACGAAGCGATAGCTGCCCGGCATCGTGCAACGTGCACGAAACCCCAATGGTCGCCAGGGCTTTCTGCAAGGTATCTCGATCCGACAGCCCTACCGAGACGCAGGTACATCCCAATTGCCATCTGACCGGCGCTTGAGTTGTTGAGAATTGCCGCCTAAATCGGTCAACAAACCCGTACGCCGGTCGAGTGACCGACCGCCCGGATACACGGTGTGCCCGCTGGCGTGAGAGACACGCCCGTCTGGGTGGGACAATGTAGTTTCCTTACCGATCGAGCCATCCGGATATTTGGCAGTCCCATTCACAAGATGATGATATGCACCTACATGACGAAATACATATCTACCCAGTTCATCCAAGTAGATTTCTGTGCCGGGCACCTCATCATCCATCACCCTTTCACCCCAGCCAGATGAGGACGGCTGCCTCGGTCCAAGCTCGCCATTTTCAAGCAGTAAACCCGACGAGAGTCTGAACACGGTCCCCAAAAGGCTTCTACCCAACCGTCTATTCTCTTCCAGCGGCTCGCCTGGAAACATCCAGAGCCCACTGCCGATGGGCTGAAGACCTTCAGGGTCAAAACCCGCCTCTACAGGCTGCCACTCCCCGTTGCGGTCCCGCACTTCCCAGGTAGGGGCTGCTGACGGTGCGTTACTCAGAGGGTTAACAGATAGCGTTTGAAACATATGACTCGACTCCCGTGATTACCCTTCAACACATCACTCGACAGTAAGTTTACTTAAAGGCTAACCACCACCTGGCCATTTTCGTCAAACTCTCCTTGCACTTCTGCACCCTCGGCCAACTTCACCACTCTGGTCGCCCGGTTATAAGAAGCACCGTTCGGATACTTCACATTTCCATCGGGAGTCGACACGCTGCCATCAGGGTGTTCTATTTTCTTGTCCGTGGCAATCGAACCATCTTTATAGGTAAATGTGCCGTCTGTGTTTTTCTGGCTTTCGGCAGGATGCTTGAATCGGTTACCCTGAATTTCATCGACGACCAGCGTGACGGCAACCGGCGCGATAAAATGTTCCAAAAACTCTTTGCTCGCCTGTGAAACAGCGCCTTTCAACAGGCGTCCTCTGGTTCTTCCGCCTGCACCGCCTAGCTGGGGTCGCTTGACCCTGCGAAACCGCCCAGCCAACCTTGCGGCAGCATGGGTTGGTGCGTCTGGATCAAAAAACCCAGAAATAATGACCCAATCACCTTTAGGGTTCAGTATTTCCCACTCACCTTCTTTGAGTTCGTTAATATCGGACATGTCAGCTACCTGTACGTTAAAAATATTGAGGATCGATAACACTGCAGGCTATTCAACAGCGGGCAAGGCCCACCCTTCAGTAGTTACCCAATCGAAAGTAAAGCTCGGCGCCTCATAAACCCACCCGTAATGAATTCCTTGATAGCGCCCATTGCTCGAAAACATGCCGCCCCGTGCGCTTGAATAGAAATACCGATTGATGCAGTCTTGTACTATCAATCTTGAAATGCGGATATGCCCGCCATGCTCCAACCCGACGGCCCAGAACAAACTGCCTCGACCAAAGAGACCGTGCTGCGCTACCACCTGTGCTGGAAACACCGCGACCTCGACGGCGTGATTGCGCTCTACCACCCGCAAATCCAGTACCACGACTTCTTCCAGAACCGCGTACTTGGCTACGCTGAGCTGCGCGATTACGTGCGCGCCTGCCTGCCCCATGAAGCCGGCGAAGATATCGTCCACAGCGACCGCATCCGCGTGGATGGCTGTACGGCGTTCATTCAGTATCAAGTGACGGTGCAGGGCGGCGAAGGCCTGGTGGCCTTTCAATCGAGCGAAGCCATCACCGTAAAAGACGGGTTGATCTGGCGGGTCAACGAGTACGCCACGCTCGTGCGCCAGGGCCACAAAGGCACTAGTGGCAATGGCCCGCGCCCGGCCACTAGCCGCCTGGGCTTGTCGCCACGGCAACTGTCGACCATGGCCCAGGACCTGGAACACTACTTCCAGCGCCAACGCCCCTACCTCGACCCCGAGTTGGACCTGCAACAAGTCGCCGATGCCAGCGGCTACAGCCGCAACCAGATTTCCTACCTGCTCAACCAGGTGCTCGGCCAGAGCTTCTACCGCTACGTCAACCAGGCCCGCCTGCAACACCTGATGGCCAGCCTGGAAGGCACAAGCGCCGAAGCCCCGGTCGACGAACTGGCTTTCAATGCAGGCTTCAACTCGCTGTCAGCCTTCTACAAGTGTTTTCGTGAACACACAGGCCTTTCGCCCAAGGCCTACCTCAAGCAAATTTCCCTGCGTGCACGCACGTAAGACAGCGATTGCCCAACGCCACTAGCATCGGCCACAGACCTTGACGGATGTGGAGTCGTACCGATGCAACCCCTGCGCACGATCAGCCTGTGGATGGACCAGCTCGACGAGCCACTGTGCGCTCGCCCGGCCCTGCGCAGCGATATCGAGGTCGACGTGTGCATCATCGGCGCTGGCTACACCGGCCTGTGGACCGCCTACTACCTCAAGCGCCAGGCACCGCAGCTGAACATCGCCGTGATCGAGGCCAACATCGCCGGCTTCGGCGCTTCCGGGCGCAACGGTGGCTGGCTGATGGGCAACCTGCTGGGCGAAGACCGCCTGCTGGCCGCACTATCGCCACAACAGCGCCGCGCCAGCATCGACCTGCTGCACGACATTCCCGATGAGGTGCACCGCGTGTTGCAGCGCGAGGCCATCGACTGCGACTACCGCAAGGGGGGCGTGCTGTATTGCGCCGCCCGCTACCCGGAACAGGAACGCAGCCTGCGCGCCTACCTGGACGACCTCTACCGCCAGGGCATGACCAAAGACGACTACCACTGGCTAGGCGCCGAACAACTCGACGCCCAACTGCGCGTGAGCAACGCCTACGGCGCGATCTACAGCCCGCACACCGCGACCATCCAACCGGCCAAGCTGGTGCGTGGCCTCGCCCGAGCGGTGGAGAACCTGGGTGTCCCCATCTACGAAAATACGCCGGCCATCGACTGGCATCCCGGCGAAGTGCGAGCACCGCTGGCGCGAGTCCGCTGCCAGTGGATGGTGCCTGCCGTAGAGGGCTACGCCGCCAGCTTGCCGCCGCTGGGCAAGCATCAACTGCCGGTGCAAAGCTTGCTGGTGGCGACCGAGCCACTGCCCGAATCGACCTGGGAACAGATCGGTCTTTCCCAAGGGCAAGCCTTCAGCGAGAACAGCCGCCAAGTCACCTACGGCCAGCGCACCGCCGACGATCGCCTGGTGTTCGGCGCCCGCGGCGGCTACCGCTTCGGCGGCCGACTGCGCGAGGACTTCAGCCTGAACGACGCTGAAATCGAATTACGCCGCTACCTGTTCAGCGACCTGTTTCCTCAGCTCAAGCACGTACGCATCACGCATTCCTGGGGTGGCAACCTGGGCATGGCCCGGCGCTTCCGCCCGCACATGCTGTGCGACCGCCAGCGCGGCATCGCCCTGGCCGGCGGTTACGGTGGCGAGGGCGTCGGCGCCACCAACCTGGGCGGACGTACCTTGGCCGCGCTGATTCTCAACCAGCACAACGAACTGACCGCCCAGCCGTGGGTGCTGGACAACCGCCCATTGTCGAGCCTGGCCAGCTGGCCACCCGAGCCCTGCCGCTGGCTGGGCTACAACGCCATCATCCAGAGTTTCGTCCACGAGGACCGGACCCTCGCCAACCCCGCCAGCGCGCCCTGGAGGCGGCGCCTGGCCAGCTCGCTTGCGGACTTCATGGAAGGCTTCATGCACTGACTTCCCTCAACCCCAAACAGGATCCACCGGTCATGAGCATCACCCAGTTCAAACACACCGACAGCGCCATCCTGGACACCTCCAACCCGGTCGCCGTGCCCATCGGCGAGCCTGTTGCCGTTACCTCGGTGACCTGCGTCGAACGCAGCGATGGCGTCGAGACTGGCATCTGGGAGTGCACCCCCGGGCGCTGGCGGCGGCAGATCGTGCAACAGGAGTTCTGCCACTTCATCAAGGGCCGCTGCACCTTCACCCCCGATGGCGGCGAGGCCCTGTACATAGAAGCCGGAGACGCACTGATGCTACCGGCCAACAGCACCGGCACCTGGGACATCCTGGAGACCGTGCGCAAGACCTACGTTCTGATTTTCTGATCCGCTGATCGCCTGCCTTCGATAACAACAGACAAAGCAAGGTATTCCCGACATGCGCACGTTCCTCATCGCTCCCCTGATGCTGGCCGCCAGCGTGGCCAGCGCCGCTGATACTGTGAAGATCTACAACTGGTCCAGCTACGTTGCCCCCGACACCCTGAAGAACTTCCAGCAAGCCACGGGCATCGTTCCTACCTACGACGTCTACGACAGCAACGAGACCCTCGACGGCAAGCTGATGACCGGTAACTCCGGCTACGACGTGGTGTTTCCCTCCAACCACTTCATGGCCCGGCAAATCCAGGGCAAGGCCCTGAAGAAGCTGGATAAATCGCAACTGCCCAACTGGCACAACCTCAACCCGGTGCTGCTCAAGGCCCTTGAAGTGAACGACCCGGGCAACCAGTACGGTTTCCCGTACCTGTGGGGCAGTACCGGCATCGGCTACAACATCGACAAGGTCAAGGCAGTGCTTGGCGACAACGCGCCAGTCAACTCATGGGACCTGATCTTCAAACCCGAGTACATCGGCAAGCTGAAAAGCTGCGGCGTCGCAGTGCTGGACAACGGCCCCGAGCTGCTGCCCATCGCCCTGCACTACTTGGGCCTGCCCACCCACAGTCAAGACCCGAAGGACTACGACAAGGCCAAGGACCTGCTGATGAAGGTACGGCCTTACATCAGCTACTTCCACTCGTCCAAGTACACCGGTGACCTGGCCAATGGCGATGTCTGCGTGGTGGTCGGTTTCTCGGGGGATGTGCTGCAGGCGAAGAACCGTGCCGAGGAGGCGAACAACGGGGTGAAGGTGGGGTATTCGATTCCCAAGGAAGGCGCGCCCATGTGGTTCGATATGGTCGCCATGCCGGCTGACGCGCCGGATGAAAAGGCCGGGTATGCCTACATGAACTACCTGCTGCGGGCAGATGCCATGGCCAATATCAGCAACTTCGTGCAGTACGCCAACGGTAACCAGAAGGCCGACGAGTTGGTGGAGCCGGCGATGAAGGCCAACACCATGATTTACCCGAGCGACGAGGTGATGGGCAAGCTGTATGCGCTGGAGGCGATGCCGGCGAAGATCGACCGCATTCGCACGCGGATCTGGACCAGTATCAAGGCCGGAAACTGATTTCAGGCCTGATGCGAACCCTGTGGGAGCGGGTTCACCCGCGAATGCGATGTTGAATCTACCGACGCATTCGCGGGTAAACCCGCTCCCACAGGGGTCAGGAGCAGGCTCTGGAAATCAATGGTGCTCGCGGGTCGCGCGGAACTTGATGTCCGGCCAGCGCTCTTCCATCAGCGACAGGTTGACCCGAGTCGGCGCCAGGTAGGTCAGGTGACCGCCACCGTCGATGGCCAGGTTCTCCATGGCCTTGTTCTGGAATTCCTCGAGCTTCTTCTTGTCGTCACAGCTGATCCAGCGTGCAGACCATACGGTGATCGGCTCGTAGGCGCACTCGACCTTGTACTCTTCCTTCAGGCGGCTGGCGACCACGTCGAACTGCAGCACACCAACGGCGCCGAGGATGATGTCGTTGCTGCGCTCAGGGAAGAACACCTGGGTCGCACCTTCCTCAGCCAACTGCTGCAGACCCTGGCGCAGTTGCTTGGATTTGAGCGGGTCTTTCAGACGCACGCGGCGGAACAGTTCCGGCGCGAAGTGTGGAATACCGGTAAAGCCCAGCGCTTCGCCTTCGGTGAAGGTGTCACCAATCTGGATGGTGCCGTGGTTGTGCAGGCCGATGATGTCGCCGGCATACGCCTCTTCCAGCTGCTCACGCTCGGAGGAGAAGAAGGTCAGCGCATCGCCGATACGCAGGTCCTTGTTGATTCGCACGTGGCGCATCTTCATGCCCTTCTCGTACTTGCCCGAGCAGATGCGCATGAAAGCGATACGGTCGCGGTGTTTCGGGTCCATGTTCGCCTGGATCTTGAACACGAAGCCGGTGAACTTCTCTTCGATCGGCTCCACGGTCCGCTCGTGGGCGACACGGCCCAGCGGGCGCGGCGCCCAGTCGACGACCGCGTCGAGCACGTGGTCGACACCGAAGTTGCCCAGCGCGGTACCGAAGAACACCGGGGTCAGCTGACCGTTGATGAACTCGTCCTGGTTGAACTCGTGGCAGGCGCCCTGAACCAGCTCCAGCTGCTCGACGAACGAATCGTACTGGTCGCCCAGGTGCGCGCGGGCCTCATCGGAGTCCAGCTTCTGGATGATCTTGGCTTCGGTGCGCTCGTGGCCGTGGCCCGGGGTGTAGACCACGATGTAGTCGCCGGTCAGGTGGTACACGCCCTTGAAGTCGCGGTAGCAACCGATCGGCCAGGTGATCGGCGCGGCCTTGATCTTCAGTACCGCTTCGATCTCGTCGAGCAGTTCGATCGGGTCGCGAATGTCGCGGTCGAGTTTGTTGATGAAGCTGACGATGGGCGTATCGCGCAGACGGCAGACATCCATCAGGGCGATGGTACGTGGCTCTACACCTTTACCGCCGTCGAGCACCATCAGCGCCGAGTCAACCGCGGTCAGGGTGCGGTAGGTGTCTTCGGAGAAGTCTTCGTGGCCTGGGGTGTCGAGCAGGTTGATCATGTGCTCGCGGTACGGGAACTGCATCACCGAGGTGGTGATGGAGATGCCGCGCTGCTTCTCCATTTCCATCCAGTCGGAGGTGGCGTGGCGGTCGGACTTACGCGACTTCACGGTACCCGCGACGGAAATCGCCTTGCCCATCAGCAGGAGCTTCTCGGTGATGGTGGTCTTACCGGCGTCGGGGTGGGAAATGATTGCGAAAGTGCGGCGCTTCGCGACTTCGGCGGCCTGGTTGGTCATGGGAAATCGCCTGACTGGGGGATTTAAAAGGGGCGATATCATACCTGAAGTTGGGCGGGTACCAAAATCCTGGCGCATGCCGCCGGTCTTTCATCGCATCCGAGATCGAG
>NZ_JAXCIL010000006.1 GCF_034387475.1 Pseudomonas sp. Teo4 | reverse complement strand
ACGAATATCGGAGATGGTGAAGGACTCGGCGTGAACTTCAGCGATCATCAGTGCGGACATGACCGCAGTTAGCAGCAGACGTTTCATGAAGTCCTTTTATTCCAACTGGCAATAAACCACCCGCCGTACAGAAACGGCAGGTTCGCAATTGAGCGAATCTTTTATAGTCGACCCAGATCGTTGATCAGGGCGAGCAACATCACCCCTATGACCAAACTGATACCGATCTGGACCCCCCAACCTTGCACCCGATCCGACAGCGGACGACCGCGCGCCCACTCGACCAGGTAAAACAGCAAATGCCCCCCATCCAGTACCGGGATGGGCAGCAGGTTAAGAACCCCCAGGCTTATGCTCAGGTAGGCCAGGAAATTCAGGAAATCCCCCACGCCGGACTGGGCCGAAGCGCCCGCCACTTTAGCAATGGTTATCGGTCCGCTCAAGTTTTTTACCGAGAGCTCCCCGAACAGCATTTTCTTTAGCGATTCGAGGGTTAGCACGCTCATGTTCCAGGTGCGTGACAAGCCCTCGCCCACTGCTTCCAGCGGCCCGTAGCTGACTTCGCGAAGCATGTTGGCGGGCCATTCTGCCGCCTTTACCCCGGCACCCAGATAGCCACCGGACGCCTTGCCCTCACCCCGTAGGGCCAGGGTCACCGGCACATCCAGCGCAGCACCATCGCGCTCCACGCGCAGCACAACCTTCGCCTCGGGACGAGCGCGCACGGTGTCGACGACTTGTTGCCAGTCGCCCAGTGCAACGCCATCGAGGGCCAACAATTTGTCACCATTTTTGAGACCGGCGGCAGCGGCCGGCCCCTTGGGATCGATTTCAGCCAGAATCGGCGAAATGGCTGGGCGCCACGGGCGCAGGCCCAGGGACTGAATCGGGTCCGGCTCATCGGCACCCTTGAGCCAGCCATCGAGCTTGATAGCGTGCTGACGTTCGACCGTAGCCCCATCGTCGCGCACACCGACCTGCAGGGTGCCAGTCTCACCCAGACGCCGAACCAGTTGCAGATTGACCGCCGACCAACCATTGGTCGGTTTTCCGTCGACGGAAACGATTTCCTGACCGGCGACCAGGCCCGCCGAGGCTGCCAGACTACCGGACTCGACCGCACCGATGACCGGGCGCACCTGCTGGGTACCCAGCATGGCCAGCACCCAGAAGAAGAAAATGGCCAACAGGAAGTTGGCGATCGGCCCCGCCGCCACGATGGCGATGCGCTGGCGTACCGTCTTGCGATTGAACGACTGCTCGATCAGCGCCGGCGGCACTTCGCCCTCGCGCTCGTCGAGCATCTTGACGTAACCGCCCAGAGGAATAGCCGCCACCACGAACTCGGTGCCATGGCGGTCATGCCAGCGAACCAGCGGGGTACCGAAGCCCACGGAGAATCGCAGCACTTTGACGCCACAGCGCCGGGCCACCCAGAAGTGGCCGAACTCATGGAAAGTGACCAGCACACCCAAGGCTACCAGGGTGCCGATAATCATGTAGAGCGCTGTCATATCCATCTCCGAATGACGTTCAGCGGAACCTGGAGCAAGGCCTGCATCAGCGGCCGTGGCGCCTCAACCACTCACGGGATAGCTCCCGGGCGCGCTGGTCGGCGGCAAACACCGCATCCAGCGAAGGCAGCGACACCACCGGTTCCTGGTCAAGCACCTGTTCGATCATACCCGCGATTTCCGGGAAGCGGATACGCCGCTGGAGAAATGCCTCCACCGCCACTTCGTTGGCCGCATTGAGCACGGCGGGCGCACTGTTGCCCGCTTCGGCAGCCTGCCGCGCCAGGCGCAGGCAAGGGAAGCGTTGTTCGTCGGGCGCCTGGAAATCCAGACGAGCGATGGCAAACAGGTCCAGCGGAGCCACCCCGGAATCGATCCGCTCGGGCCAGGCCAGCGCATTGGCGATAGGCGTACGCATGTCCGGATTGCCCAACTGGGCCAGCACCGAACCATCGACATAATCCACCAGCGAATGGATCACGCTTTGCGGGTGCACCACCACTTCGACCTTGGCTGGCGCTGCGTCGAACAACCAGCATGCCTCGATCAGCTCCAGGCCTTTGTTCATCATGCTGGCCGAGTCCACGGAAATCTTGCGCCCCATGGACCAGTTCGGGTGGGCACAGGCCTGCTCCGGCGTAACATCAGCCAGAGCTGCCTGGGGAGTCTCGCGGAACGGACCTCCCGATGCGGTCAACAGGATGCGCCGCACCCCGACCTGAGCCAGCCCGCGGGCATAGTCACCTGGCAGGCACTGGAAAATGGCATTGTGCTCGCTGTCGATGGGCAGCAGCACGGCGCCACTGCGCCGCACGGCCTCCATGAACAGCGCGCCAGACATCACCAGCGCTTCCTTGTTGGCCAGCAGCACTTTCTTGCCTGCCTCGACGGCAGCCAAGGTGGGGCGCAAGCCAGCGGCGCCGACGATGGCAGCCATCACCGCATCGACTTCCGCTGCCGAAGCGACCTGGCAAAGGCCAGCCTCGCCCTCGAGCACTTCGGTGGTGCTGCCCGCTGCAGCCAGGCCTTCACGCAGGCGCACCGCACTTTCCGTATCCGGCACCACCGCATAGACCGGACGATGGCGCACACACAAGGCCAGCAACTCATCGATACGCGAATAACCGCTGAGGGCGAACACTTGATAGCGATCAGGATGGCGAGCGATCACATCCAGCGTGCTCAGGCCTATGGAACCGGTAGCACCGAGCACGGTAATGCGCTGCAGGGCACTCACATCACACCCCATTCGGCCGCCCACAGCAGCACTGCGAAAATCGGGATGGCGGCGGTCAGGCTATCGATGCGATCCAGCACACCGCCATGACCTGGCAGCAGGTTGCTGCTGTCCTTGATGCCAGAGCGACGCTTGAACATGCTCTCGGTCAGGTCACCCACCACCGAGGACATGACCACCACGGCCGCCCCGAGCAGGCCCAGGACGATCTGCCCGAAGCTCCAGTCTCGGCTCACGCCCACCGCCAGGGTAATGACCAGGCACAGGGCAAGACCACCATAGACGCCTTCCCAGCTCTTGCCTGGGCTGACCTGCGGGGCCAGCTTGCGCTTGCCGAAAGCACGACCCGAGAAGTACGCACCGATATCAGCTGCCCACACCAGCACCATGACCGACAGGATCAACCAGTTACCCAGCGGCCAATGCTTGAGCAAGACCAGCCCTTGCCAGGCCGGCAGCAGCACCAGCAGGCCGATCAGCAAACGGCAGGCGGCACTGGCCCAAAGCTCACTGCTGCGCGGGTAGGTGAGCACCAGCCAGGTGGCCAACCCCCACCAGATCACCGCAGCCCCCAGCACCCAGGGCGCGAGGTCGGGCATCAGGTAGAGCAGCATCAGCGCCCCGGCAACCACGGCGGCATAGGCGATGCGCAGTGGCTGGGCCATCAGCCCGGCCAGACGCGCCCACTCCCAGGCACCGAGGGTCACCACGAAGCCGATGAACAGGGCGAAATCCCCGCCGTTGAGCAGGAAAAACCCACCCAGCGCGACCGGCAGCAGGATCAGCGCAGTAATGATGCGTTGTTTAAGCATTAAGCACGAGCTCCAGCCTCGACCTGCTCGCTGGTCTTACCGAAGCGGCGCTGGCGCGAAGCGAAATCGGCCAACGCATTGCGCATGGCCTCGTGTTTGAAGTCCGGCCAGTAGAGGTCGGAGAAGTACAGCTCGGCGTACGCCAGCTGCCAAAGCAGGAAGTTGCTGATGCGATGCTCGCCGCCGGTGCGAATGCACAGGTCCGGCAAGGGCAGCTCGCCCGTCGCCAGGCAGGTCTGCAACAGGCCCGGGGTGATGTCCTCCGGCCGCAGGTGGCCGGCCTGGACTTCACGCGCCAGGCGCTGGGCAGCCTGGGCGATATCCCACTGGCCACCATAGTTGGCGGCGATCTGCAGGATGAAGCGATTGTTGCCCGCAGTCAGTGCCTCGGCTTCGCGCATGGCGGCCTGCAGCTCTGGATGGAAGCGCGAACGGTCACCAATGATGCGCAAGCTGATGTTGTTCTCGTTCAGGCGCTTGGCCTCGCGGCGCAGCGCCGAGAAGAACAGCTCCATCAGCGCACCCACCTCATCGGCCGGACGCTGCCAGTTTTCGCTGGAGAAGGCGAACAGGGTCAGCACCTCGACCCCGGACTGCGCACAGACTTCGATGACCGCACGAACGGCATCCACGCCCGCCTTGTGCCCGGCAACGCCGGGCAGCAGACGCTTCTTCGCCCAGCGATTATTGCCATCCATGATGATCGCGACGTGACGCGGCACCGAAGACGGTGCCGCCAACTTGGTCTTTTCCATTAAAAAACCTCGGCCTTAGACGGCCATCAGGTCCTTTTCCTTGGCTTTGAACGCAGCGTCGACTTCAGCGACGAACTTGTCGGTCAGCTTCTGGATCTCGTCAGCGGCGCGACGCTCTTCGTCTTCGCTGATTTCCTTGTCCTTGGTCAGCTTCTTCAGGTCGGCGAGCGCGTCACGACGCACGTTGCGGACCGCAACCTTGGCATCTTCGGCGACGCCGCTGGCCTGCTTGGTG
Source organism: Pseudomonas sp. Teo4 (assembly GCF_034387475.1). Lineage (NCBI taxonomy): Bacteria > Pseudomonadati > Pseudomonadota > Gammaproteobacteria > Pseudomonadales > Pseudomonadaceae > Pseudomonas > Pseudomonas sp. Teo4. The sequence continues at coordinate 63,144 of NZ_JAXCIL010000006.1, read as the reverse complement.
TAACCCTTGCGGGTTTCCTCGGTCAGGGCTGGCATCGGCACACGGATGGTGGTGCCGGCGCTGGACGGGTTCAGACCCAGGTCGGAAGTCAGGATAGCCTTCTCGATAGCGGCGCTGAGATTCTTGTCGTGGGCGACGATCTTCAGGGTACGGGCGTCTTCGACGGTAATCGCAGCCACCTGGTTCAGCGGCATCTCGCTGCCCCACGCAGTGACCTTGACGCTGTCCAGGATGCTTGGGTGGGCGCGACCGGTGCGGATCGCCGCCAGGTTGCGACCCAGGGCCTCGATGGACTTGGTCATGCGCTCCTGGGCGTCTTTCTTGATGTCGTTGATCATGCTTCGCCTTCCTCGATCAAAGTACCTTCAGCGCCACCCACCACGATGTTCAGCAGGGCGCCAGGCTTGTTCATGTTGAATACCCGCAATGGCATCTTGTGGTCGCGGCACAGGCAGATTGCGGTCAGATCCATAACGCCGAGCTTGCGATCCAGGACCTCATCGTAGGTCAGGTGATCGAACTTCTCGGCATGCGGATCCTTGAATGGATCGGCAGTGTACACACCATCGACCTTGGTCGCCTTCAGCACCACATCAGCATCGATTTCGATGGCACGCAGGCAGGCTGCGGAGTCGGTGGTGAAGAACGGATTGCCGGTACCGGCGGAGAAAATTACCACATCCCCGGAGTTGAGGTGGCGAATAGCTTTGCGACGATCGTAATGATCGGTGACACCGACCATGGAAATGGCCGACATGACCAGTGCTGGGATGTTCGAACGCTCCAGGGCGTCGCGCATGGCCAGGGCGTTCATCACGGTGGCCAGCATACCCATGTGGTCACCGGTGACGCGGTCCATGCCGGCTGCGCTGAGCGCGGCGCCGCGGAACAGGTTACCACCGCCGATCACCAGGCCGACCTGAACGCCGATGCCAACCAATTGACCGACTTCCAGCGCCATGCGATCCAGCACCTTCGGGTCGATCCCGAAGTCTTCCGAGCCCATCAGGGCCTCGCCGCTAAGTTTGAGCAAAATGCGTTTATAGCGAGGTTGGCGACCACTCACCTGCTGAGCCATTGCGAGTCTCTCCTGCGGCGTACTTTAGAAAATTCCGTGCGGGCTGTTTACAGCCTGCTAACTGTAGCGTGGCACCGTTTTGGTGCCAGCAGAGACGAGTTCGATAAACCCGTCTCCGTTTTGACAAAGAGGCTGCGCGCGTGAGCGGGCAGCCTCTTTGGGGCGACAGACGAGTCTGTCTTACTGCTTGGCAGCAGCGACCTGAGCGGCAACTTCTTCAGCGAAGTTGTCGACTGGCTTCTCGATGCCTTCGCCGACTTTGAAGTAGGTGAAGGAAACGATTTCAGCGCCGGCTTTCTTGGCCAGCTCGCCAACCTTGACTTCCGGGTTCATGACGAAGGCTTGCTCGACCAGCGAAGCTTCGGCCAGGAACTTCGAGATACGACCTTTGATCATGTTCTCGACGATGTTCTCAGGCTTGCCAGCGATCTTGTCAGCGTTCAGCTGCAGGAAGACGCCTTTCTCGCGCTCAATGGCTTCGGCGGAAACTTCCGACGGCAGCAGGAACTCTGGGTTCGAAGCTGCAACGTGCATGGCGATGTTCTTGGCCAGCTCGACGTCGCCGCCTTTCAGAACAACGGCTGCACCGATCTTGTTACCGTGCAGGTAGGCACCGACAACGTCACCCTCAACGCGCACCAGGCGACGGATGTTGACGTTTTCGCCGCACTTGGCGACCAGAGCTTCACGAGCCGATTCGCGGGAAGCGATCAGCGGAGCAGCGTCGGTCAGCTTCTGAGCGAAAGCTTCTTCGATGCTTTCAGCAACGAAGTTCTTGAAGTCGTCTTGCAGAGCCAGGAAGTCGGTCTGCGAGTTCACTTCCAGCAGGACAGCGGCTTTGCCGTCGGTCTTGACGGCGATAGCGCCTTCAGCAGCGACGTTGCCAGCCTTTTTGGCGGCCTTGATGGCGCCCGAGGCACGCATGTCGTCAATGGCTTTCTCGATGTCGCCGCCGGCCTTTTCCAGGGCCTTTTTGCAATCCATCATGCCTTCGCCGGTACGCTCGCGCAGTTCTTTTACCAGCGCTGCAGTAATTGCTGCCATTTCAAAATCCTCTTGGAAAGTTTTTCAACCATTCCACCCGCTCGTCACGGGCGTTCAATTCTGCAAATCCACTGCTTTTATCATCAGCGGGCCCATGATGCGGGGCCATTGCTGACAGCAGGATTTCAAGGTGGCAAAAAGGGGGCCAAGCCCCCTTTTTGCGTGCCAAGTCAGACGCTAAGCGTCAATTACTCAGCAGCAGGTGCAGCCGCTTCTTCAGCGTAGACTTCGGTGCCGCCAGCAACGTTGTTGCGGCCGCGGATGACGGCGTCAGCCATCGAAGTCATGTACAGCTCGATGGCGCGAATGGCGTCGTCGTTACCTGGGATAACGAAGTCAACACCTTCCGGGCTGCTGTTGGTATCGACAACGCCGATGACCGGGATGCCCAGCTTGTTGGCTTCGGTGATAGCAATGCGCTCGTGGTCAACGTCGATCACGAACAGGGCATCAGGCAGGCCGCCCATGTCCTTGATACCACCCAGGCTGCGATCCAGTTTTTCCAGGTCGCGGGAACGCATCAGGGCTTCTTTCTTGGTCAGCTTGGCGAAGGTGCCATCTTCGGCCTGGGTTTCCAGGTCGCGCAGACGCTTGATCGAAGCACGGATGGTTTTGTAGTTGGTCAGCATGCCGCCCAACCAACGGTGGTCAACGTATGGCGAACCGCAACGAGCAGCTTGCTCGGCGACGATCTTGCCGGCGGAACGCTTGGTGCCGACGAACATGATCTTGTTCTTGCCCTGAGCCAGACGCTCTACGAACGCCAGAGCGTCGTTGAACATTGGCAGGGTTTTTTCCAGGTTGATGATGTGAATCTTGTTACGCGCGCCGAAAATGTACTTGCCCATTTTCGGGTTCCAGTAACGGGTCTGGTGGCCGAAGTGCACACCGGCCTTCAGCATATCGCGCATGTTGACTTGGGACATGATAGTTCCTTGATAAGTCGGGTTGGGCCTCCACGTATCCCAATGACCAACCCACGATTCCAAAGAAGCGGGGCACCCAGGCCATCGTGTCGACACGTGTGTGGGGTTAGAGCTTCCGAGGTCGTCCCCGAAAGCGGCGCATTTTATACCACAGACGGAGGGCGAACGGAACCCAGGGACGGTCTCGTCCGTCAGCGTTTTTTGCAGCACCCCGGCTTTCGGGCCAGAATGCCTTCTATAGACAGCAGGACGGCCGCCTTTATCCCGACCGATTGCCGCCCCGCTCTGGTAGAATCCGGCCTTTCCCGTTTGTTCGCGCCTTCAACGGCGCCGTAGAGAGCCTGCAATGACCGTCACCATCAAGACCGCAGAAGACATCGAAAAGATGCGCATCGCCGGCCGTCTGGCCGCCGACGTGCTCGAAATGATCGAAGAGCACGTCAAGCCTGGCGTCACCACCGAAGAGCTGGACCGCCTGTGCCACGACTACATCGTCAACGTCCAGCAGGCCATTCCGGCACCGCTGAACTACAAAGGCTACCCCAAGTCGATCTGCACTTCGATCAACCACGTCGTCTGCCACGGCATTCCCAACGAGAAGCCGCTCAAAGACGGTGACACCATCAACATCGACGTGACCGTCATCAAGGACGGCTACCACGGCGACACCAGCCGCATGTTCCATGTCGGCACCGTCGCCCCCTGGGCCGAGCGCCTGTCCAAGGTGACCCAGGAATGCATGTACAAGGCCATCGAGCTGGTCAAACCGGGCTGCCGCCTGGGTGACATCGGCGAAGTGATCCAGAAGCATGCCGAGAAGAACGGTTTCTCGGTGGTGCGCGAGTTCTGTGGCCATGGCATTGGCAAAGTGTTCCACGAAGAGCCGCAGATCCTGCACTACGGCAAGGCTGGCACCGGCATGGAGCTCAAGGAAGGCATGACCTTCACCATCGAGCCGATGATCAACCAGGGCAAGGCCGACACCAAGGTACTGGGCGACGGCTGGACCGCCATCACCAAGGACCGCAAGCTCTCGGCCCAGTGGGAACACACCCTGGTGGTCACCGCCACTGGCTACGAGATCTTCACCCTGCGCAAGGACGACACCATCTCGCGCACCTCGGCTTGAGCCCACACTAGGCAAACACTACGACAGGAACGCGACGCGATGCCCCAGGTGGATCCCGAGCTGTTCGACCGTGGCCAGTTCCAGGCGGAACTGGCCCTCAAGGCGAGCCCCATCGCCGCCTTCAAGAAAGCCATCCGCCAGGCCGGCGAGGTGCTCGACCGGCGTTTTCGCAGCGGCCGCGACATCCGTCGGCTGATCGAAGACCGCGCCTGGCTCGTCGACAACATCCTGCAACAAGCCTGGAACCAGTTCGACTGGGGCGACCAGAGCGGCATCGCCCTGGTTGCGGTGGGCGGTTACGGGCGCGGTGAGCTGCACCCGTACTCGGACATCGACCTGCTGATTCTGCTGGGCGCCGCCGAACACGAGCAGTACCGCGATGCCATCGAGCGTTTCCTCACCCTGTTGTGGGACATCGGCCTGGAAGTGGGCCAGAGCGTGCGCAGCGTCGATGAATGTGCAGAGCAAGCCCGCGCCGACCTGACGGTCATCACCAACCTGATGGAAAGCCGCACCATTGCCGGCCCCGAAACCCTGCGCCAGCGCATGCTTGAGGTCACCAGTACCGCACACATGTGGCCAAGCAAGGAATTCTTCCTGGCCAAGCGCGCCGAGCTCAAGGCCCGCCACCACAAGTACAACGACACCGAGTACAACCTCGAACCCAACGTCAAAGGCTCCCCCGGCGGCCTGCGCGATATCCAGACGGTGCTCTGGGTGGCGCGACGCCAGTACGGCACGCTGAACCTGCATGCCCTGGCCGGCGAAGGCTTCCTGCTGGAAAGCGAGAACGAGCTGCTGGCGTCCTCCCAGGACTTCCTGTGGAAGGTGCGTTACGCCCTGCACATGCTGGCCGGTCGCGCCGAGGACCGCCTGCTGTTCGACCACCAGCGCAGCATTGCCGCCCTGCTGGGCTACAGCGACGAGAACCCCAAGCGCGCCATCGAGCAGTTCATGCAGCAGTACTACCGGGTGGTGATGAGCATCAGCCAGCTGTGCGACCTGATCATCCAGCATTTCGAGGAAGTGATCCTCGCCGACGACGACAGCGGCGCCACGCAACCGCTGAATGCGCGCTTCCGCCTGCATGACGGCTACATAGAAGCGGTGAATGCCAACGTGTTCAAGCGCACACCGTTCGCCATGCTGGAAATCTTCGTGCTGATGGCCCAGCACCCCGAGATCAAGGGTGTGCGCGCCGACACCGTGCGCCTGTTGCGCGAACACCGTCACCTGATCGACGAAACGTTCCGTCACGATATCCGCAACACCAGCTTGTTCATCGAGCTGTTCAAGTGCGAAATCGGCATTCACCGCAACCTGCGGCGCATGAACCGCTACGGCATTCTTGGCCGCTACCTGCCGGAATTCGGCCTGATCGTCGGGCAGATGCAGCACGACCTGTTCCACATCTATACGGTCGACGCCCACACGCTCAACCTCATCAAGCACCTGCGCAAGCTGCAGTACACGCCGGTGTCCGAGAAATTCCCGCTGGCCAGCAAGCTCATGGGTCGCCTGCCCAAGCCCGAACTCATCTACCTGGCCGGCCTGTACCACGACATCGGCAAAGGCCGCCAGGGCGACCATTCCGAGCTGGGCGCGGTGGACGCCAAGGCGTTCTGCGAGCGCCACCAGCTCCCGGCCTGGGACAGCCGCCTGATCGTCTGGCTGGTGTTGAACCACCTGGTGATGTCCACCACCGCCCAGCGCAAGGACTTGTCCGACCCGCAGGTAATCAACGACTTCGCCCTGCATGTGGGCGATGAAACCCGCCTGGATTACCTCTACGTGCTGACCGTGGCCGATATCAACGCCACCAACCCGAGCCTGTGGAACTCCTGGCGTGCCAGCCTGCTGCGCCAGCTCTACACCGAAACCAAGCGCGCCCTGCGCCGAGGCCTGGAAAACCCGCTGGACCGCGAAGAGCAGATTCGCCAGACCCAGACGGCGGCACTGGACATCCTGGTGCGCGAAGGCACCGACCCCGACGATGTCGAGCAGCTCTGGTCGCAGTTGGGCGATGATTACTTCCTGCGCCATACCGCCGCCGACGTGGCCTGGCACAGCGATGCGATCCTGCAGCAGCCGGCCGACGGCGGGCCGTTGGTGCTGATCAAGGAAACCACCCAGCGCGAGTTCGAGGGCGGTACGCAGATCTTCATCTACGCCCCCGACCAGCACGACTTCTTCGCCGTGACCGTGGCGGCCATGTCGCAGCTCAACCTGAACATCCACGACGCGCGGATTATCACCTCGAGCAGCCAGTTCACCCTCGACACCTATATCGTGCTCGACAACGACGGCGGCTCGATCGGCGACAACCCGCAGCGGGTCAAGCAGATTCGCGATGGCCTGACCGAAGCGCTGCGCAACCCAGAGGACTACCCGACGATCATCCAGCGTCGGGTACCGCGCCAGCTCAAGCACTTTACCTTCGCGCCGCAGGTGACCATCCACAACGATGCCCAGCGTCCGGTGACCATCCTGGAAATCACCGCCCCCGACCGCCCCGGCCTGCTGGCACGGATCGGGCGGATCTTCCTGGAGTTCGACCTGTCGCTGCAGAACGCCAAGATCGCCACCCTCGGCGAGCGGGTGGAGGACGTGTTCTTCATCACCGACGCCGATAACCAGCCGCTGTCCGACCCGCAGCTGTGCAGCCGCCTGCAGGAAGCGATCGTCCAGCAGTTGCAGGCTGGCCAGGCCAGCGATGCCAGCCCCACCCGCGTGACCTTTTAACGATTGACGAGACCTTGCGCCGATGAATCATGCCTTGACCCAGCTGCAGCCCTACCCGTTCGAGAAACTCCGTGCCCTGCTGGGCAGCGTGAAACCGGCAGCGGACAAACGCGCCATTGCCCTGTCCATTGGCGAGCCGAAACACGAATCGCCAGCCTTCGTCGCCAAGGCCATGGCCGACAACCTCGACAAACTGGCGGTGTACCCCAGCACCATTGGCCTGCCCGCGCTGCGCCAGGCCATCGGCCAGTGGTGCGAGCGCCGCTTCGGCGTGCCAACCGGCTGGCTGGACGCCGACCGCCACATCCTGCCGGTCAACGGCACCCGTGAGGCGCTGTTCGCCTTCACCCAGGCCGTGGTCAACCGCGCCGACGACGGCCTGGTGGTCAGCCCCAACCCGTTCTACCAGATCTACGAAGGCGCAGCCCTGCTGGCCGGCGCCACGCCACACTACCTGCCCTGCCTGGAAGCCAACGGTTTCAACCCGGACTTCGACGCAGTGCCAGCCGAAGTGTGGAAGCGCTGCCAGATCCTGTTCCTGTGCTCCCCAGGCAACCCGACGGGCGCCCTGGTACCCATGGACACCTTGAAGAAGCTGATCGCACTGGCCGACGAGCACGATTTCGTGATCGCCGCCGATGAGTGCTACAGCGAGCTGTACTTCGACGAAGACGCCCCGCCACCCGGCCTGCTGACCGCCTGTGCCGAACTGGGCCGCAGCGATTTCGCGCGTTGCGTGGTGTTCCACAGCCTGTCCAAGCGCTCCAACCTGCCTGGCCTGCGCTCGGGCTTCGTCGCTGGCGACGCCTCGATCATCAAGCCTTTCCTGCTGTACCGCACCTACCACGGCTGCGCCATGCCGGTTCAGACCCAACTGGCCAGCATCGCGGCCTGGCAGGACGAGGCCCACGTGCGCGAGAACCGCGATCAGTACCGTGCCAAGTACGATGCCGTGCTGGATATCCTGCAGCCGGTGCTGGACGTGCAGCGTCCAGATGGCAGCTTCTACCTCTGGGCCAAGGTGCCGGGCAGCGACGCCGACTTCACCCGCGACCTGTTCGAGGCGCAGCATGTGACCGTAGTGCCGGGCTCGTACCTGTCACGTGAGGTCGATGGTGTGAACCCAGGCGCTGGCCGCGTGCGCATGGCGCTGGTTGCGCCGCTGGCAGAGTGCATCGAGGCGGCAGAGCGGATTCGCGAATTCCTGCAAAACCGCTGACGGGTGGGGGGCCGCTGTGCGGCCCACGCTCGCATTGACTTATGTAGCGCCATCCGGCAATGGCGCTAGCCAATGCTCTGGCTTCCACTCCAACCTGGAATCCAGAGCATGCTTGAAATCATCGGTCAACAGCATCAACTGCCCCTTGCTGCCGAATACTCCAGCCCCGCCGACCGCAGTCGCCAGAAACGCTCCATCGGCTTTGCTGACAAGTTCTGGCCGACGGGCAGCACCCTACGCATATCCTTCGTCAACGAGCCAGGCAAAGCCCTGAAGAATGCGATCTTCGAGGCGGCGTGCACATGGCTGCCATTCGTCAACCTACAGTTCAAGCTCGTCGAAGACGACCTCTTTGAAGCTGAGATAAAGATCCACACCGGTGGCGATCCAAGTCAAAACCACTCCATGTATGGCACGGAGTCCCGAAAGGCTGCCGGAGCATCAATGGTGCTAGGCGTAACGCCAGACATGGACAGCTTCGAATACACCGTGATCCATGAGTTCGGCCACGCTTTGGGTATGCAGCATGAACACCAGCATCCAGAAGCCGACATACCCTGGGACATCCCAAAGGTTTACGCCTATTACGCAGCCAAAGGCCATGACCAGGAAACGGTCGATGAGTCCGTACTGGGCAAAAGCGATGATCCGCACATGAAAATCACCCCTTATGACCGCAACTCGATCATGCATTACCCGATAGACCAAGCGCTGACCCTGGGGGATTGGGAGGTCGGCATCAACCGGCAGATCAGCGAGAAGGACAAGGCCTTCATGCGCATGATCTACCCAAAGAGCTGATCACCTGACCTGCCCCAGGTTCGCTTCGCTCAAATCCAGCTCGCCCAGCACTTGGCGGACCACTTCGTCGCCCACCAGGTGCTGGCGATGCAGGTTGTACAACTCCAACCGCTGCGCCCGCAGCGCCCGCAAGCGCAAGCGCCGCTCCAGCAAGTCCATCTGCTCGGCCAGGGCTCTGGCCTCGGCGGTGTCGTTGTAGCTGTTCAATTCATCCCGATATTCAGCCATCAACCGTGCCTTGAGCTCGGTAGCCAAGGTCGCTTGCGCGGCATCCTGCGGAGCGCTGGTATCGATCACCTCTTCGGCCTCCAAGGCATGGATGGCGGCCTCAGCGGTGCGGCGCCAGGCTTCCTGGACCTCCTGATGAAGGCGCTCGTCAGGCGTTTTGGTTACGCCACGCAGCAAGAAGGGCAACGCAACACAGGCCGTGATCAATGACAGCAGAATGACACCGGCGGCAATGAAGATCAGCAGGTCACGCTCTGGGAAGGCCTTGCCCGCCCCGATCAGCAGCGGGATCGACATCACACCGGCCAGCGTCACTGCCCCTCGCACACCGCCCAGCGTCAGCAACCAGCAGGAGCGCGCGGTCGGCAACAGCACCAGCGCCGGTTTGCCGCGCCAGCGACGCACCACCCCCACGCCGCGCCAGATGCTTTGCACCCAGATGAAACGCAGCAGGATCAACGCCCCGAAAATGGCCAGGACATCCAGGCAGCGCCAGGCCAGGGTCGGCCAAACCGTCGTCTCGTGGCTGACCACCGCCTTGATGATGTCAGGCAACTGCAGCCCCAACAGCAGGAAGATCAAGCCGTTGAAGGCGAACTCCAGCAGCGACCAGACACTGCGGTTGAGTAACCGGGTGCTGGTCTGGCGTGGCAGCAGGTCGAGCCAGCTCTGCATCATGCCAGCAGCCACGGCCGAGAGAATGCCGGACACGCCGAGGCGCTCGGCCAGCACGTAAGCGGCGAATGGCAGCAACAACATGAACACCACGTGAGTGGCCGGGTCATCCCAGCCACGAGCGATCATCCAGGTCCGCAGGCGACCGATCAGCCAGCTCAAGGCGACACCGACGGCCAGGCCACCCAAGGCCACCAGCACAAACGTGAAGCTGGCCTCGGTCAGCGAAAACACGCCGGTAATGGCCGCTACCAGCGCAAACTTGAAGGTCACCAGGCCTGAGGCGTCGTTCATCAGCGCCTCGCCCTGGAGCATGTGCATCAGCGGCGTGGGCAGGCGGTCCTGGGTAATCGCCGAGACGGCCACGGCATCGGTCGGCGACAGCACGGCGGCCAAGGCGAAGGCCACCGGCAACGGAATCGTCGGCAGCAGCCAGTGAATGAAGTAGCCCGCCCCAACCACGGTGAACAGCACAAGGCCCACGGCCAAGGCGACCACCGGCCCGCGAATGCGCCACAGCTCGCGCTTGGGCATACGCCAGCCATCGGCGAACAACAACGGCGGCAGGAACAAGAACAGGAACAGCTCAGGGTCCAGGGCAACATGCAGCCCGAGGGTCGGCCAGGCCAGCAATGCCCCCGCCGCGATCTGCACCAGTGGCAACGGCAACGGGATGACTCGCCCGACCAGTTTCGACACGCTTACCAGCGTCAGCAAAATGAGCACGGTGTAGGCTGACTGCATCCGTAAAGGCTTCCTTTGTGAACCAGAATCGACATCAGGGCGAAACATCGCCATTGAAACAATATGTTAGCGGCGACTGGCGATCATGGGCCGCTGCACGATAGTCGCAGGCGGGTGGTGAATATGTAACATGATGATTCTTAGATTTGGCTATCGCCCGGGTCCGTCCTGGGCCAGCGTAGTCGCCAATGGGTAGGCCGTGGCGACTGAGGTATGTCTGAGATCGAGCGCCGCCCGCGCGGCGCATCGCGAGCAAGGCTCGCTCCTACGTTTGTTTCGGGCCAGTTATGCCTGCGCGATTTGCGCGCGAACGCCCTGGCGCATGGCTTGATTTCGAGTCGTATACACAAGGCGGTCGCGCGCGCTTGTCACAGACGTTATTGGCCGTAAACAAACGTAGGAGCGAGCCTTGCTCGCGATGCGCCGCGCGGGCGGCGCTCGGTTCGTGCAGCACTGCAAAACTCAACTCATACCCCCGTGGCACTGAAAGGATCGTTCCCGCATAATCCCCCGACTGACTTTCGGAAAAATGGAGAGATTGGGGAAGCCTGTCATCCCCAATGCACACGATGACCTACACGCTCTACGGCATCAAAGCCTGCGACACCATGAAAAAAGCCCGCACCTGGCTTGAAGAACAAGCCGTCGGCTACGAATTCCACGACTACAAGACCCAAGGCATCGACCGCGACAGCCTGAACCGCTGGTGCGACGAGCACGGCTGGGAAACCATCCTCAACCGTGCCGGCACCACCTTCCGCAAGCTCGACGACGCCAGCAAGGCCGACCTCGACCAGGCCAAGGCCGTCGAACTGATGCTGGCCCAGCCGTCGATGATCAAACGCCCGGTGCTCGACCTTGGCGCACGTACGCTGGTTGGCTTCAAGCCTGACCTGTACGCCGCCGCACTGTCCTGAGCCCCTCCCCTATTTCGCACGAGGTAATCACATGTCCACTACCCTGTTCAGCCTAGCCTTCGGTGTCGGCTCCCAGAACCGCCAGGGCACCTGGCTCGAAGTCTTCTACGCCCAACCGCTGGTCAACCCCAGCGCCGAGCTGGTCGCCGCCGTTGCGCCGATCCTTGGCTACGAAGGTGGCAACCAGGCCATCGCCTTCACCAACGCCCAGGCTGCACAACTGGCCGAGGCCCTGAAGGGCGTCGATGCCGCCCAGGCCGCCCTGCTGACCCGCCTGGCCGAAAGCCACAAGCCGCTGGTCGCCACCCTGCTGGCTGAAGATGCCGCGCTGACCTCGACTCCAGAGGCCTACCTGAAGCTGCACCTGCTGTCGCACCGCCTGGTCAAACCACACGGCGTGAGCCTGGCTGGCATCTTCCCGCTGCTGCCGAACGTCGCCTGGACCAACCAGGGCGCCGTCGACCTGAGCGAACTGGCCGAGCTGCAACTGGAAGCGCGCCTGAAGGGCGAGCTGCTGGAAGTGTTCTCGGTGGACAAGTTCCCGAAGATGACCGACTACGTGGTCCCGGCCGGCGTGCGTATCGCCGACACCGCCCGCGTACGCCTGGGCGCCTACATCGGCGAAGGCACCACCATCATGCACGAAGGCTTCGTCAACTTTAACGCCGGTACCGAAGGCCCAGGCATGATCGAAGGCCGCGTCTCGGCCGGCGTGTTCGTCGGCAAAGGTTCGGACCTGGGCGGCGGCTGCTCGACCATGGGCACCCTGTCCGGTGGCGGCAACATCGTCATCAAGGTCGGCGAAGGCTGCCTGATCGGCGCCAACGCCGGCATCGGCATTCCGCTGGGCGATCGCAACACCGTTGAAGCTGGCCTGTACATCACCGCCGGTACCAAGGTGAACCTGCTCGACGAGAACAACGAGCTGGTCAAGGTGGTCAAGGCCCGCGACCTGGCCGGCCAGACCGACCTGCTGTTCCGTCGCAACTCGCTGAACGGCGCCGTGGAGTGCAAGACTCACAAGTCGGCCATCGAGCTGAACGAAGCACTGCACGCCCACAACTGAGAACCCTGCACGGTTTGAAGTGATAAGATCGGGTCTGGCGTAATGCCAGACCCGATTTTCATTCCAGGCCCCGCGAACATGTTCCAGCCCTCCCCCTGGCGTGCCGACTTCCCCGCCATCGCCGCTCTGCAACGGCAGCACCAGACCTACCTGGACAGCGCCGCCACCACCCAGAAGCCCCAGGCCCTGCTTGATGCCCTGAGCCACTATTACGGCCATGGCGCGGCCAATGTGCATCGTGCCCAACACCTGCCCGGCGCCCTGGCCACCCAGGCATTCGAAACCAGCCGCGACAAGGTCGCCGCCTGGCTCAATGCCGCCGACGCCCAGCAGATCGTGTTCACCCACGGTGCCACCTCGGCGCTGAACCTGCTGGCCTATGGGCTGGAGCACCGTTTCGAGGCGGGCGACGAAATCGCCATCAGTGCCCTGGAGCACCACGCCAACCTGTTGCCCTGGCAGCAACTGGTACGACGGCGCAACCTGCGCCTGGTGGTACTGCCGCTGGACGAGCACGGCCGCATCGACCTGGACCAGGCACTGCAGTTGATCGGGCCCCGCACCCGGGTGCTGGCGGTCAGTCAGCTCTCCAACGTGCTGGGCACTTGGCAACCGCTACCGGCCCTGCTCGCCCATGCCCGCGCCCAAGGCGCAGTTACCGTGGTCGACGGCGCGCAAGGGGTGGTCCACGGCCGCCATGACGTGCAACAGCTGGGCTGCGACTTCTATGTGTTCTCCAGCCACAAGCTTTATGGTCCGGAAGGGGTCGGCGTGCTCTATGGCCAGCGCCAGGCCCTCGACCTGCTGCGCCACTGGCAGTTCGGCGGCGAGATGGTGCAAATGGCTGATTACCAGAGCGCCAGTTTCCGTCCGGCACCTTTAGGATTCGAAGCGGGTACGCCGCCGATTGCTGGTGTCATCGGCCTGGGCGCAACCCTGGACTACCTGGCCAGCCTTGACGTCCATGCCGTCGAAAACCATGAGGCGAGCCTGCACCAGCACCTGCTGCGAGGCCTGGCAGACCGCGACGGCATTCGTGTTTTGGGTACGCCCCAAGCAGCCCTGGCCAGCTTTGTGATTGAAGGTGTGCACAACGCTGATATCGCCCATCTGCTCACTGAACAAGGCATCGCTGTGCGCGCCGGCCATCATTGTGCAATGCCCTTGCTCAAGGGGCTGGGGCTGGAGGGGGCGATCCGGGTGTCGCTGGGTATCTACAACGACAGCGACGACCTGCAACGGTTCTTCGCTGCGCTCGATCAAGGCCTGGAGCTGCTGCGATGAGCCTGCCTGAACAAGCGCAACAGGCGCTGGACAGTTTCGAGCAGGCGCGCGGCTGGGAGCAGCGCGCACGCCTGCTGATGCAGTGGGGCGATCGCCTGGAGCCGCTGGAGGACGCTGACAAGACCGAGAGCAATCGGGTGCATGGTTGCGAGAGCTTGGTGTGGCTGGTGGCCAGCCAGGTCGACGGCCAATGGCGGTTCAAGGCTGCCAGCGATGCCCGGTTGTTGCGTGGATTGCTGGCGCTGCTGCTGGTGCGGGTTCAAGGGCTGTCCAGTCAAGACCTTGCCAACCTGGACTTGCGCGCCTGGTTCACCCAATTGGGCCTGGAGCGGCAGTTGTCGCCTTCGCGCAGTAACGGGTTACATGCGGTGCTGCAACGGATGGCTGAGTTGGCTCTGAATCTGCCTTGAACCCATCGCCGGCAAGCCGGCTCCCACAGGGTTACGCGACCCAGTGGGAGCCGGCGCAGCCTGCGATGGGCTGCATAGCAGCCCTAGTTCGCGATCATGCGAGGGCTTCGCCCTCGATCGCAGGCTGCGCCAGCTCCCACGGATCTCTCACCAAATCAATGAAATAGCTGTTGTTTGATAGGAGCGGGCTTGCCCGCGAAGAAGTCTACGCAATCTATTCCGGCTTGACCCGCTCCGACGGCCGCCGCGCCCCCGCCACCAGTTTCTCCACCGCCTTGCTCGCCGCCACCATGCCGAACGTCGCGGTCACCATCATCACCGCGCCAAAGCCCCCGGCGCAGTCCAGGCGCACGCCTTCACCGACAAAACTCTTCTGCAGGCACACGCTGCCATCGCCTTTCGGGTAGCGCAGCTGTTCGCTGGAGAACACGCAAGGCACGCCATAGTTGCGGCTTACGTTGCGCGAGAAGTTATAGTCACGGCGCAGGGTCGAACGTACCCGCGAGGCCAGCGGGTCGTTGAAGGTCTTGTTGAGGTCGCCGATCTGGATCTGGGTCGGGTCGATCTGACCACCGGCACCACCGGTGGTGACGATGGCGATCTTGCGCCGACGGCACCAGGCAATCAACGCGGCCTTGGCCATCACGCTGTCGATGCAGTCGATGACGCAGTCCATCTGCTCGGTGATGTATTCGGCCATGGTGTCGCGGGTGACGAAATCCGCCACCGCGTGCACCGTGCACGCGGGGTTGATCGCCCGCAGGCGCTCGGCCATTACCTCGACTTTTGGCCGCCCCACCTGCCCTTCCAGGGCATGGGCCTGGCGGTTGGTGTTGCTGACACACACGTCGTCCAGGTCGAACAGGGTGATCTCACCCACGCCGCTGCGGGCCAGGGCTTCGGCCGCCCATGAGCCGACCCCGCCGATGCCGACGACCGCCACATGGGCGCGGCTCAGCCGTTGCAGGCCTTCGTCGCCGTACAGCCGGGCAACGCCGGCAAAGCGTGGATCTTCTGTGCTCATGTTGGTACCCCGAAAAAACCGGCGCGCATTATAGGCCAAGAGCGCTTGCGGCCTCCATCGTTAGGAAAGTGCCTGGCAACCCTGCTTTAATGTCCTATCCCTTTTACAGAAATGGACGACGATGTCTTCACGCAAATTCGGCCTCAACCTGGTGGTGGTCCTGGCCATTGCCGCGCTGTTCACCGGGTTCTGGGCGCTGATCAACCGCCCGGTCTCCGCGCCTGCCTGGCCCGAGCAGATCTCCGGTTTCTCGTACTCGCCATTCCGCCTCGGGGAGAGCCCGCAAAAAGGCCAGTACCCCAGCGACGATGAAATACGCCAAGACCTGGAGCAGATGAGCAAGCTGACCGACAGCATCCGCATCTACACCGTCGAGGGCACCCAGGCCGAGATCCCACGCCTGGCCGAAGAGCTTGGTTTGCGCGTTACCTTGGGAATCTGGATCAGCCCGGACCTGGAGCGCAACGAACGCGAAATCACCAAAGCCATCGAGCTGGCCAACAACACACGCAGCGTAGTCCGTGTGGTCGTGGGCAACGAGGCACTGTTCCGCGAAGAGGTCACGCCCGAGGCGCTCATCCAGTACCTGGACCGGGTACGTGCGGCAGTGAAGGTGCCGGTCACCACCAGTGAACAATGGCACATCTGGAAGGAACACCCGGAAATTGCCAAGCATGTCGACCTGATTGCCGCGCACATCTTGCCCTATTGGGAATTCGTCCCGATGAAGGACTCGGTCAAGTTCGTGCTCGACCGCGCCCGTGAGCTCAAACAGCAGTTCCCGCGCAAACCACTGTTGCTGTCGGAAGTGGGTTGGCCAAGTAATGGCCGCATGCGCGGCGGTGCCGACGCCACACAGGCCGACCAGGCCATCTACTTGCGCACGCTGGTCAATACGTTGAACCGGCGCGGCTACAACTACTTCGTCATCGAGGCCTATGACCAACCCTGGAAGGCCAGCGACGAAGGGTCGGTGGGCGCCTATTGGGGGGTCTTCAACGCCGAACGCCAGCAGAAATTCAACTTCGACGGGCCGGTGGTGGCGATCCCGCAGTGGCGAGCCTTGGCAGTCGCCTCGGTAGTGCTGGCGATGATCGCGCTCACCGTACTGCTGATCGATGGCTCGGCCTTGCGCCAGCGCGGGCGCACTTTCCTCACCTTCATCACCTTCCTGTGCGGGTCGGTGCTGGTATGGATCGCATACGACTACAGCCAGCAGTACAGCACCTGGTTCAGCCTCACCGTGGGTGTGCTGCTGGCGCTCGGCGCCATGGGGGTGTTCATCGTCCTGCTGACCGAAGCCCATGAGCTGGCCGAGGCGGTCTGGATTCACAAGCGTCGTCGCGAGTTCCTGCCGGTGCAGGCCGATAGCGCCTATCGGCCGAAGGTTTCGGTGCATGTACCGTGCTACAACGAGCCGCCGGAAATGGTCAAGCAGACCCTCGATGCCCTGGCCGCGCTGGATTACCCGGACTATGAAGTGCTGGTGATCGACAACAACACCAAAGACCCCGCCGTATGGGAGCCGCTCAAGGCCCACTGCGAGAAACTGGGCGAGCGCTTCAAGTTCTTCCACGTCGCCCCGCTGGCTGGCTTCAAGGGCGGCGCGCTCAATTACCTGATTCCGCACACGGCCAAGGACGCCGAAGTGATCGCGGTCATCGACTCGGACTACTGCGTCGACCGCAATTGGCTCAAGCATATGGTGCCGCACTTCGCCGACCCCAAAATCGCCGTGGTGCAGTCGCCCCAGGATTACCGCGACCAACACGAAAGTGCCTTCAAGAAGCTCTGCTACAGCGAGTACAAGGGCTTCTTCCACATCGGCATGGTCACCCGCAACGACCGCGACGCGATCATCCAGCACGGCACCATGACCATGACCCGGCGCAGCGTGCTGGAAGAGCTGGGCTGGGCCGAATGGTGCATCTGCGAAGATGCCGAGCTGGGGCTGCGCGTATTCGAGAAGGGCCTGTCGGCAGCCTATGCCCACAACAGCTACGGCAAGGGCCTGATGCCCGACACCTTCATCGACTTCAAGAAACAGCGCTTCCGCTGGGCCTATGGCGCCATCCAGATCATCAAGCACCACGCCAGCGCGTTGCTACGGGGCAAGGACAGCGAACTGACCCGTGGCCAGCGCTACCACTTCCTGGCCGGCTGGCTGCCATGGATCGCCGATGGCATGAACATCTTCTTCACCGTCGGCGCACTGCTATGGTCGGCGGCGATGATCATCGTGCCGCACCGGGTCGACCCACCGCTGATGATCTTCGCCATCCCGCCGCTGGCGCTGTTCTTCTTCAAGGTTGGCAAGATCATCTTCCTCTACCGACGGGCGGTCGGCGTCAACCTCAAGGACGCCTTCGCTGCGGCGCTGGCTGGCTTGGCGCTGTCGCACACCATTGCCAAGGCGGTGCTGTACGGGTTCTTCACCAGCAGCATGCCGTTCTTCCGCACACCGAAGAATGCCGACAGCCATGGGCTGATGGTGGCGATTTCCGAGGCGCGGGAAGAGCTGTTCATCATGCTGTTGCTGTGGGGCGCTGCGGCCGGGATCTACCTGGTGCAGGGGCTGCCGAGTTCGGACATGCGTTTCTGGGTGGCGATGCTGCTGGTGCAGTCGTTGCCGTATCTGGCGGCGTTGGTGATGGCGTTTTTGTCATCGTTGCCCAAGCCAGCGGACAAGATCGCAGAGCCGCAGGAGGCCTGATTTCTTGGGCTGCCTTGCAGACCTATCGCCGGCAAGCCGGCTCCCACAAGGGCTCACTGCCAGCCTGTAGGAGCCGGCTTGCCGGCGATGGGGCGGTACAGGCAACTCAAGACAGTTGCTCCCACAAGGGCTCACTGCCAGCCTGTGGGAGCGGGCTTGCCGGCGATTGCCCCGTGCCGACCCACCTTGTTTGATATAAGATAACGCCCCTCAGTTTTCCCCGCCTTGCCTTGCCCCGGAGTCCCCCATGACGGCCCCAGCCGAGCTCTCGCCTACCCTTCAACTGGCCTGCGACCTGATCCGTCGTCCCTCGGTCACCCCCGTCGACGCCGACTGCCAGGCGCAGATGATGAACCGCCTGGGCGCCGTCGGCTTCCAGCTTGAGCCGATGCGCATCGAGGACGTCGACAACTTCTGGGCCACCCACGGCACTCAGGAAGGCCCGGTGCTGTGCTTCGCCGGCCACACCGACGTGGTCCCCACCGGCCCGGTGCAGCAGTGGCAGCATGAGCCTTTCGAAGCCCTGATCGATGCCGACGGCATGCTCTGCGGCCGGGGCGCCGCCGACATGAAAGGCAGCCTGGCCTCCATGGTGATCGCCAGCGAGCGCTTCGTGCAGGATTACCCGAACCACCGCGGTAAGGTCGCTTTCCTGATCACCAGCGACGAGGAAGGCCCGGCCCACCACGGTACCAAGGCTGTGGTCGAGCGCCTGAAGGCGCGCAACGAACGCCTGGACTGGTGCATTGTCGGTGAACCGTCGAGCACCACCCTGCTCGGTGACGTGGTCAAGAACGGCCGTCGCGGCTCGCTCGGCGCCAAGCTGACCGTGCGTGGCAAGCAGGGCCATGTGGCCTACCCGCACCTGGCCCGTAACCCGATTCACCTGGCCGCACCGGCCTTGGCTGAGCTGGCTGCCGAGCACTGGGACGAAGGCAACGCGTTCTTCCCGCCCACCAGTTTCCAGATTTCCAACCTCAACTCCGGCACCGGCGCCACCAACGTCGTGCCGGGCGAGCTGACCGCGCTGTTCAACTTCCGCTTCTCCACCGAGTCGACCGTCGAAGGCCTGCAGGCTCGTGTTTCGGCAATCCTCGACAAGCACGAACTGGAGTGGTCGATCGACTGGGCGCTGTCCGGCCTGCCGTTCCTCACCGAACCAGGCGAGTTGCTGGATGCCGTGTCGGCCAGCATCAAAGGCGTCACCGGCCGCGATACCCAACCGTCCACCAGCGGCGGCACCTCGGATGGCCGCTTCATCGCCACCATGGGCACCCAGGTCGTCGAACTGGGCCCGGTGAACGCCACCATCCACCAGGTAGATGAGCGAATCCTGGCCAGCGACCTCGACCTGCTGACCGAGATTTACTACCAGACCCTGGTCCGGTTGCTCGCCTGATGCTTGCCTGCCCTCTCTGCCAGGCCGCCCTGACGCGGCTCGACAATGGCGTCGTGTGCCCTGCGGGGCACCGTTTCGACCGCGCCCGCCAGGGTTACCTCAACCTGCTGCCGGTGCAGCACAAGAACAGCCGCGACCCAGGCGATAACCAGGCCATGGTCGAGGCACGCCGCGACTTCCTCGACGCCGGGCACTACGCCCCGGTGGCGCGCCGCCTGGCTGAACTGGCTGCCGAGCGCCAGCCCGGCGCCTGGCTGGACATCGGCTGCGGCGAAGGCTATTACACCGCGCAAATCGCCCAGGCACTGCCGGCCGCCGACGGTTACGCCCTGGACATTTCCCGGGAAGCCGTCAAGCGTGCCTGCCGCCGTGAGCCGTCAGTCACCTGGATGGTCGCCAGCATGGCCCGCGTGCCACTGCTGGACGCCAGCTGCCAGTTCATCGCCAGTGTATTCAGCCCGCTGGACTGGGCCGAAGCCAAACGCCTGCTCAGCCCGGGCGGCGGTCTGATGCGAGTTGGCCCCACCAGCGGCCACCTGATGGAATTGCGCGAAGTGCTCTACGATGAAGTACGCCCCTACGCCGACGACAAGCATCTGGCCCTGGTGCCGGAGGGCATGGCCCATGCCCACAGCGAAATCCTCGAGTTCCGTCTGAGCCTGGCCGACCCCAAAGCCCGTGCCGACCTGCTGGCCATGACCCCGCACGGCTGGCGCGCCAGCGCCGAAAAACGGGCGCGGGTAATCGACCAGCCCGAGCCGTTCGAGGTGACGGTATCCATGCGGTATGACTATTTCGTGCGCCAAGACTGAGCAAACCCGGAGCCCTTATGCGCCAACCTGATATCGAGATTTACCTGAAGGACGCCGACGTCGACCACAAGCAGATTGCCGAGTGGCTAGGCCAGGCAATCGGCCCTTGCAGCGACTGGCAACAGAAAGGCCAGACCTTCAAGTGCAAGGCCGGTAACATTCCAGTCACCTGGCTACCCAAGGCTGTAGGGAAATGGAACAGCTTGTATCTGGAGAGTGACCAGACCCCATGGGACGATGACGTCGCATGCGCCCGCGCTGCATTCGTTGCCCTGGGCGTGGAAGTGCGCTGTGCGC
This sequence comes from Pseudomonas sp. Teo4, assembly GCF_034387475.1. Classification (NCBI taxonomy): domain Bacteria; kingdom Pseudomonadati; phylum Pseudomonadota; class Gammaproteobacteria; order Pseudomonadales; family Pseudomonadaceae; genus Pseudomonas; species Pseudomonas sp. Teo4. Next base: position 42,636 of record NZ_JAXCIL010000006.1, on the reverse strand, counting down.
CGGGTGGCTGGGTAGAGGAAGATGGTGAAGAAGATGCCGACCGCTGGGTCCGCATCAGCGCCGACGGTGAAGAAGAGATCACCTGGCGTACTTGAACACTTTCTGGGTAGGAGCTGGCTTGGCTGGTGATCGCCGGCAAGCCAGCTCCTACAACCCGGGGCTCAGAGCCCGACTACGTCCTCGGCCTGCAGGCCTTTCTGGCCCTGCACGCAGGCGTATTCCACCCGCTGACCTTCGACCAGGGTACGATGCCCCTCACCGCGGATCGCCCGATAGTGGACGAATACATCCGCACCACCTTCGCGCTGAATGAAGCCATAGCCTTTGGCATCGTTGAACCACTTTACATTCCCAGTCTCACGAGACGACATCTGAACTACTCCGGATTTTTATTGTGAAGATCGCCTTGCAGACACAGGGTCACTGACCTGTGCCGACGCCGCTTGCCGAAATATCCTGCAAGTGGCAGGCCGAGTATATGACACAGAACAAAAAAATTTCATGACTGCCCCGCCAATTACCGTATTTTGCCGAACTTGCGCAGATACGGCAGACTAACTGGCTGGAAATTCACTGAAATTCACACCCAAGGCACACACCCCATGACTCGTTCCCCCCTGCGCCGCCTGATCTTCGGCGCCCTGCGTCGCGTGCTTTACCTGTGGGTGCGCTCCGAGACCATCAACCAGTCGTCCTTGACCCTCAAGCTCGACCGCGGTCGCCCGGTGTTCTACGCCTTGCCATCGCCGTCGCTCACCGACCTGGCCGTGATCGACCGCGAATGCACCAAAGCTGGGCTGCCACGCCCGGTACTGCCCGTGACCGTGGGCAGCCTGCACGAGCCTGCCGCCTTCTTCTACCTCACCCCCGACCCGGACTGGCTGGGCCGCCAGGACAAACGCGGCGCCCCGCCCACCCTGGAGCGCCTGGTCGCGGCCGTGAGCCAGCACGCCGAGGAAGATGCGCAGATCATCCCGGTCAGCGTGTTCTGGGGCCAGACCCCTGCCAGCGAATCCAGCCCCTGGAAACTGCTGTTCGCCGACAGCTGGGCCGTCACCGGCCGCCTGCGCCGATTGCTGACCATCCTCATTCTGGGGCGCAAGACCCGCGTGCAGTTCTCCGCGCCCATTCACCTGCGTGAACTGGTGCAGCACAACAAAGGCCACGAACGCACCGTGCGCATGGCCCAACGCCTGATGCGCGTGCACTTTCGCAACCTCAAGACGGCAGTCATCGGCCCCGACCTGTCGCACCGGCGCAACCTGGTCAAAGGCCTGGTCCACGACCCACTGGTACGCCAGGCCATCAGCGACGAGGCCGAGCGCGAGAACATTCCGTACGCCAAGGCCGAGGCCCAGGCGCTGCGCTATGGCAACGAAATCGCCTCGGACTACACCTACACCGCCATCCGCTTCCTTGAAGTGGTGCTCAGCTGGTTCTGGAACAAGATCTACGACGGCATCAAGGTCAACCATATCGAACAGGTCCAGGGCATCGCTCCCGGCCACGAAGTGATCTACGTCCCCTGCCATCGCAGCCACATCGACTACCTGTTGCTGTCCTACCTGCTGTTCCGCAACGGCCTGACGCCGCCGCACATCGCCGCCGGCATCAACCTCAACATGCCGGTCATCGGCGGCCTGTTGCGCCGTGGCGGGGCATTCTTCATGCGCCGCACCTTCAAGGGCAACCCGCTGTACACCGCCGTGTTCAACGAATACCTGCACACCCTGTTCACCAAGGGCTTCCCGGTGGAGTACTTCGTCGAGGGCGGCCGCTCGCGCACAGGGCGCATGCTGCAACCGCGCACCGGGATGCTGGCCATCACCCTGCGCAGCTTCCTGCGTTCGTCGCGCACGCCAATCGTTTTCGTACCGGTGTACATCGGTTACGAGCGGGTGCTCGAAGGCCGTACCTACCTGGGCGAACTGCGTGGGGCCAGCAAGAAGAAAGAGTCGATCTTCGACATCTTCAAGGTGTTCGGCGCGCTGAAGCAGCGCTTTGGCCAGGTATACGTCAACTTCGGCGAGCCGATCCGCCTGGCTGGGTTCCTGGACGCGCAGCAGCCCGGCTGGCGCGAGCAGGAACTGGGCCCGCAGTTCCGCCCGGCCTGGCTCAACGAGACCACCACGCGCCTGGGTGAGACCGTCGCTCGCCACCTCAACGAGGCGGCGGCGGTCAACCCGGTCAACCTGGTGGCCCTGGCGCTGCTGTCGACCAGCCGTCTGGCTCTGGACGAACGTGCCCTGACCCGTGTGCTCGACCTGTACCTGGCCTTGCTGCGCCAGGTGCCCTATTCCGAGCACACCACCTTGCCCGAAGGCGACGGCCAGGCCTTGATCGAACACGTGCGCGGCATGGACCTGCTCGCCGAACAGAAGGACGCGCTGGGCCGCATTCTCTATCTGGATGAAGCCAACGCGGTCTTGATGACCTATTACCGCAACAACGTCCTGCACATCTTCGCCCTGCCCGCGCTGCTGGCAAGCTTCTTCCTCAGCAGCTCGCGCATGAGCCGCGACCTGCTCGGCCAATACGTGCACGCGCTCTATCCATATCTGCAGGCCGAGCTGTTCCTGCGCTGGACGCCTGAACAACTGGACGAAGTGATCGACCAATGGCTGGCTGCGCTGGTCGAGCAGGGCCTGCTGCGACAGGAGAACGAGGTGTACATGCGCCCGGCACCGAGCTCACGGCAGTTCGTCTTGCTGACCCTGCTCGCCAGAACCATTACCCAGACCCTGCAGCGCTTCTACATGGCCACCTCACTGCTACTCAACAGTGGGCAGAACACCCTGAGCGCCGAAGAACTGGAAGATCTGTGCGTGATGATGGCCCAGCGCCTGTCGATCCTGCATGGACTGAATGCCCCGGAGTTCTTCGACAAGACTCTGTTCCGCCACTTCATCCAGACCCTGATCGAACAAGATGTGCTGCGCCCGGACAGCAGCGGCAAGCTGGGCTATCACGACAAGCTCGGTGAATTGGCAGAAGGTGTTGCCAAACGTGTGCTGTCGGCAGAACTGCGCCTGTCGATCCGCCAGGTGGCGCTGCACCGCGATGAGCCTGCGGATATCGCCCACGGGTAGTTTTTCACCCTGCTCCGAAGCCTTGAGAGGGACCAGCATCAACGTGCCGTAACAGCACCTCCCTCTCAAGTTACAAGGAGCATTGATATGCCAAGAATAAAGTCGCTCACCGTCGAAGTCGTTGCCGCCGACGACAATCAGCTTCCACTTTCCGGTCAACTTCACTTGAGTCTGTATGACGACTCACTGGCGGATGCGCCGGAGAACATTATTTCCGAACTACGTCTGCGCTGTGGCGAGTTGCCGATCACACTCGAACTACCCTTCGAGTGGAGCCAGATCGACCAGCGCCACACCTATGCCCTCTCTGCGAGCGTGCTAGAAGACGGCCAACTGCAGTACTTCAGTAGCATCCACCACCCCGTGGAGGCGGGAGTTGGTACATACCGAGTTACCGTCGACAAGATCAAGCCGGACACCAACGGCATCCACGACGGCAACCACGTGGACTGACCACCCGGCCGGGAAAATCCGCTAAAGTCCCTGGTGTTGGCCACAAGCCAGCGCCAAGGACACCGGAGATCCCATGAAAAAGCTCTTTATGCTGTGTTGCGCATCCTTGCTCGCAGCCTGTTCCAGCCATACCCCCTCCAATCAGGCCAGCCTGGATGGTGAAGTCTTCTACCTGCAACGTATTGCCCTGCCGCCTGCCGCCACCTTGAGCGTGGAACTGCAGGATGTCTCGCTGATGGATGCTCCTGCCGTGACCCTGGCCCGCCAGGCCGGCCCGGTCAAAGGCAATGTACCGCTGCCGTTCCACCTCACCTATGACCCAGCCCAAGTCAAACCTGGCCACCGCTATGCGGTCAGCGCTCGCATCGAACTGGACGGCAAGCTGTTGTTCATCAACACCGAGCACCACGGCGTTAAACTCGACGGCAGCGACCAGCAGCCAGTGCGAATCAAAGTCGACCCGGTTCGCTGAGCCCGTACATTTTCGTTGATAAGGAAATACTCATGATTCGCGCCTCCCTGCGCTTCACCACCCTGTGCGCCGGCCTGCTGCTGTCGGCCAGCGCCCTGGCCCTGTCGCTCGGCGACCTGACCCAGAAGGACGCCACCGGCGGCTTGAAGGATGCCCTCACCCAAGGCGCACAAATTGCCGTCAAGCAGCTGAGCACCCCGGGCGGGTTCAGCAACAACCCGGACGTGCGCATCGAACTGCCGGGCAACCTGGGCAAGGCCGCCAAGGCGATGAAGATGTTCGGCAAGGGTGAACAGGTCGAAGCCCTGGAAACCAGCATGAACAAGGCGGCTGAAGCAGCCGTGCCGCAAGCCCAGGCGATTCTGGTGGATGCTGTGAAGAACATGTCGGTGACCGACGCCAAGGGTATCCTGAGCGGTGGCGACGACTCGGCCACCCAGTACCTGAACAAGAGCAGCCGCGAACAGATCCGTGCCAAGTTCCTGCCGATCGTCAAGCAGGCCACCGACAAGGTTGGCCTGGCTCAGCAGTACAACAACTTCGCCGGCCAAGCCGTTGCGCTGGGCGTGGTCGATGCCAAGAGTGCGAGCATCGAGAACTACGTGACCGAGAAAGCGCTGGATGGCCTGTTCGAAATGATTGGCAAGCAAGAGCAGAGCATTCGCCAGAACCCGGCTGAGGCGGCTACCAGCCTGGCCAAGAAGGTGTTTGGCGCCCTCTGATGGCCTGATCGCCAGCAAGCTGCTCTCAGGGTTCAACACACAACTGATTGAATCAGTTGGGAACCTGTGGGAGCCGGCTTGCCGGCGAAAGGAGGGCAAAGCCCTCCCCTTCGATAATCAGCCCTTCTTCACCCTGAACCACGCCGCATACAACGCCGGCAGGAACAGCAGCGTCAAAACGGTCGCGACAATCAACCCGCCCATGATCGCCACAGCCATCGGCCCGTAGAACACGCTGCGCGACAGCGGAATCATCGCCAGCACCGCCGCCAGCGCAGTCAGCACGATGGGGCGGAAACGCCGCACCGTGGCTTCGATGATCGCCTGCCAACGGTCCAACCCCGCTGCGATGTCCTGCTCGATCTGGTCCACCAGAATCACCGAGTTGCGCATGATCATCCCTGCCAGGGCAATGGTGCCGAGCATGGCGACGAAGCCGAAAGGCTGGCGGAACACCAGCAGGAACAAGGTCACGCCAATCAGCCCCAACGGCGCGGTAAGGAACACCATCACCGTGCGCGAGAAGCTGCGCAGCTGGATCATCAGCAAGCTCAACACCACCACGATGAACAACGGCATGCCGGCGTTCACCGACTTCTGACCGCGCTCGGAGTCCTCCACCGTGCCGCCGACCTCCAGCAGATAACCGTCCGGCAACTTGGCCTTGATGTCGTTCAAGGTCGGCTCGATCTGCCGCACCAGTGTCGCCGGCTGTTCGTTGTCGTAGATGTCTGCACGCACGGTGACGGTCGGCAAGCGGTTGCGGTGCCAGATAATGCCTTCCTCGAAGCCGTATTCCAGGGTCGCCACCTGCGACAGGGCCACGCTCTGGCCGTTGTCGGTGGGCAGCGCAAGGCTGCCGAGGTTGCCCAGTTCGCCACGCTCCTGCTGGGTACCGCGCAGAAGAATCTCGATCAGCTCGTTGTCTTCACGGTACTGGCTTACCGACGTACCGGTGAGCGAGCTCTGCAGGAAGGTCGACAGGTCCGCGGTGCTCACCCCCAGGGCACGCGCACGGTCCTGGTCGATTTCCAGGAACACCGCCTTGCTCGGCTCTTCCCAGTCCAGGTGCACGTTCACCACATGCGGGTTCTCGCGTACCTTGTTGGCCACCTCGCGGGCCAACGCCCGGGCTTTCTCGATGTGCTCGCCGGTGACCCGGAACTGCACCGGGTAACCCACGGGCGGGCCGTTTTCCAGACGCGTGACACGGGCGCGCAGGTCGGGGAACTGCTGGTCCATGGTGTTGATCAACCAGCTGCGCAGGCGCTCGCGGTCCTCCATCGACTTGGCCAGGACCACGAACTGGGCGAAGCTGGCGGCGGGCAGTTGCTGGTCCAGCGGCAGGTAGAAGCGCGGCGAACCGGTACCCACGTAAGCTACGTAGTTGTCGATGCCTTCCTGCTGCTTGAGCAGTGCTTCCAGTTGCTTGACCCGTTCGGCGGTGTTGCTCAACGAAGCGCCTTCGGCCAGTTTCAGGTCGACCATCAGCTCGGGCCGACCGGAGGCCGGGAAGAACTGCTGGGGCACGAAACGGAACAGCAGGATGCTGCCGACGAAGGCCGCGATGGTCAGCAGGATGACCGTCTTGCGGCGCCGCACGCACCACTCCACCACACGCCGCACGCGTTGATAGAACGGCGTCGCATACGGGTCTGGCGCATGGCCGTCCTTGCCGTGCCGCGCCGCATGCAGCTTGGCCAGGTCCGGCAGCAGGCGCTCGCCCAGATAAGGCACGAACACCACCGCCGCGATCCACGACGTCAGCAGCGCAATGGTGACCACCTGGAAAATCGAACGGGTGTATTCACCGGTGCTCGATGCCGCCGTGGCAATCGGCAGGAAACCCGCAGCGGTAATCAAGGTGCCGGTGAGCATCGGGAACGCCGTGCTGCTCCAGGCGTAGCTGGCGGCCTTGAGCCGGTCGAAGCCTTGCTCCATCTTGATCGCCATCATTTCAACGGCAATGATCGCGTCGTCCACCAGCAAGCCCAAAGCCAGCACCAAGGCACCGAGCGAAATCTTGTGCAGGCCGATGCCGAAGTAATGCATGGCGGCAAAGGTCATGGCCAACACCAACGGGATGGCCAAGGCCACCACCAGGCCGGTGCGCAGCCCGAGGGAGAAGAAGCTCACCAGCAGCACGATGACCAGGGCTTCCACCAGCACCTGCACGAACTCGCCGACCCCGGCCTTGACAGCTGCAGGCTGGTCCGACACCTTGCGCAGCTCCATGCCGGCTGGCAGGCTGCGGGCCAGGCGCTCGAACTCGCCCTCCAACGCCTTGCCCAACACCAGGATGTCGCCCCCCTCCTTCATCGACACCGCCAGGCCAATGGCATCCTCGCCCATGAAGCGCATGCGCGGGGCGGGTGGGTCATTGAAACCACGGTGCACATCGGCGACATCGCCGATGCGGAAGGTACGATCGCCTACCCGGATGGGGAATTGGCGAATCTGGTCGACACTGTCGAAGCGCCCACTCACCCGCAGTTGCAAACGCTCGCTGGGGGTTTCGAAGAAACCTGCGGTGCTGACCGCGTTCTGTTCGCGCAGGGCTTGCTGCACGGCCTCCAACGGCACCCCGATGGTCGCCAGCTTGAGGTTGGACAGCTCGATCCAGATCTTCTCGTCCTGCAGGCCGATCAGCTCGACCTTGCCCACATCCTTCACCCGCTGCAGCTGGATCTGGATACGGTCGGCGTAATCCTTGAGCACGGCGTAGTCAAAGCCTTCGCCCGTCAGCGCATAGATATTGCCAAAGGTGGTGCCGAACTCGTCGTTGAAGAACGGCCCCTGGATTTCCGGCGGCAGGGTGTGGCGAATGTCCGCGACCTTCTTGCGGATCTGGTACCACAGCTCGGGGATATCCTTGGAGTGCAACGAGTCGCGGGCCATGAAGGTGACCTGAGACTCGCCGGGGCGGGAGAACGAAACGATCTTCTCGTACTCGCCCGTTTCCATCAGTTTTTTCTCGATGCGCTCGGTGACCTGGCGCGACACTTCTTCAGCGGTGGCGCCCGGCCACAGAGTGCGGATGACCATGGCCTTGAAGGTGAACGGCGGGTCTTCGCTCTGCCCCAGCTTGGTGTAGGACATGGCGCCAATGGCCGCCAACAGAATCATCAGGAACAGTACGATCTGGCGGTTACGCAACGCCCATGCGGAAAGGTTGAAACCCATCGGGACTTACTCCTTGGCCGTCAGGTTCACCACACGGTTGGTGCGATCCACAGGCCGCACCTCCTGCCCCTCGCGTAGCACATGGCCGCCGGCGGCGACCACCCAGTCGCCAGGGTTGAGGCCTTCGAGCACCGGCACGCTGTCGGTGCCATAGGCCCCAAGGCGCACAGTGGCCCGTTCCAGCCGGCTGTCCTGGGTAACCCGCCAGACATAGGCCTGACCGTTCTCCGCAGTCACGGCCGACAGCGGCACCGACAGCGGGATGACCCCGTCATGGGCGATGAACACCCGGGCACTCTGGCCCAACTCGGCGGGAGCCTGGGACGAGGTGAAGGCGATACGGGCAGCGAAGGTACGCGAACGCGGGTCGGCGGCAGGTGACAGCTCACGAATGCGTCCCTGGAACCGTTGGTTGGGATGCGACCACAGCTCGACACTCACGCTTTGCCCCACGCTGAAGCGGGCAAACTGCTGCTCCGGCAGGCCGATGGCCACCTCGCGCTCACCATCGGCGGCCAGGGTGAACACGGTCTGCCCGGCCGCGACCACCTGGCCGACTTCCACCTGACGCTTGGCAATCACCCCCGCCTGTGGCGCACGCAGCACCGCGTACTCAGCCTGGTTGCCAGCCACGTCGAACTCGGCCTTGGCCTGTTTCAGGCGTGCCAGCCCGGCACGGTAGAGGTTTTCGGCATTGTCGTACTGGGAGTGGCTGACCATCTGCCGGTCCAGCAGCTTCTGGTAGCGATCACGCTCGGCACGCACCAGCGACAGGTTGGCTTCGGCCGCCGCCAGCTGGGCGCGGTTGGCCTCCAGCTGCAGACGCACATCCTGCGGGTCGAGTTCGGCAAGCGGCTGGTCGGCCTTGACCCGCTGCCCCTCTTCGACCAAACGTTTGCTGACCTTGCCGCCAATACGGAACGCCAGCTCCGGCTCGAAGCGCGCACGTACTTCACCGGGGTAGCTGTCGGCGGAAGCTTCTGCGGGTTGCGGCTGCACGACCAGCGCCGGACGTGGCATGGCCGGTGGAGCGGCTTCCTGGCCACACGCCGTCAACAGCAAGACGGCGACAGCGGGCAGGGCGAGGGACAAGGCATGACGCAACATGATGAATCCTTTCGCGAAGAGCGCATCGAATATTTATACTGACGAGTATATTAAGTCAGGTAACCAGTGCCGGGAAGCCGGTGCCGGAAAGAAAATCGACATTAACGATTGGTCTGCCCTTGCAGCCGGATGCCGCCTGAACCGGTAAGATGGACGACTTTTCAACCAGATGCGGACTCCAATGCCCAACGACGCACCCAACGGCCCGGGCCGGCCCAAGGACCTGGCCAAGCGCGAGGCCATCCTCGAAGCGGCCAAGTCGCTGTTCCTCAGCCTTGGCTACGCCAACACCAGCATGGATGCGGTCGCTGCGGCGGCAGGTGTTTCGAAACTCACGGTCTACAGCCACTTCAACGACAAACAGACGCTGTTCGAGTCGGCGGTCATGGCTACCTGCCAGAACCAGTTGCCGGACTTGATCTTCGAGTACCCGCATGGGGCTGCGCTGGAGGATGTGCTGCTGAACATCGCCCGTGGCTTCCAGGCGCTGATCAGCAGTGACGAGGCGGTGAAACTGAGCCGTTTGATCATTGCCCTGGGCAGCCAGGACCCGGCGTTTGGCGAGTACTTCTACGAAGCCGGCCCCAAGCGGGTACTGGCCGGGATGGAAGCGTTGCTGCGCGCTGTGAACGAGCGGGGGTTGTTGCGCATCGACAATCCATTGAGCGCGGCAGAGCACTTCTTCTGCCTGGTCAAGGGCGCGCCGGATTACCGCTTGCTGCTGGGCTGCGCGGGGCCGCTTGAAGGGGATGAAGCCGAGGCACATGTGCGCGAAGTGGTCGGGGTGTTCATTCGGGCGTTTCAGGCCTAGACATCTGTGGGAGCGGGTTTACCCGCGAACAGGGGCAAAGCCCTTGCCATTCACCGCGATGGCGGCATTGCGGGTAAAACCGCTCCCACAGGCTAAGTGACAAGCGTCAGAAACACCCGATCAGGCCTTCAGCGCCTTCTTCGGGTAAATGTCGTACCGGCTCGACTTCCCTTCCAGGCTATGACTCGGCTTCGGCCCCTCGATAATCGGCGCCTTGCGCGGGCGCTTCACCACCACCCGGTGGCTGGCCAATGCCAGCGCCGCTTCCAGCAGCGCCGGCGCATCCAGGTCATCGCCCACCAACGGCCGGAACACGCGCATTTCCTTCTTCACCAGCGCACTCTTGTCGCGGTGCGGGAACATTGGGTCGAGGTAGATCACCTGCGGCGGCTCGCCTTGCCAGGCGCGCATGTGCTCGATGGCATTACCGGTCAGCAGGCGCATGCGACCGACGATTGGCGCCACTTCGTCATCGGCCCGCGCGCGCGCCAGGCCATCTTCCAGCAATGCGGCAATCAGCGGCTGGCGCTCGATCAGCGTCATCTGGCAGCCCAGGCTGGCCAACACGAACGCATCCTTGCCCAACCCCGCCGTGCAGTCGAGCACCTGCGGCCGAACGCCCTGTGCGATGCCCACGGCCTTGGCGATCATCTGCCCGTTGCCACCGCCGAACTGCCGCCGATGCGCAGCCTGGCCCTCGACGAAGTCCACGCGCACTGGCCCTGGCGCCTGCGGCCCCAACTGCTGGATCTGCAAGCCATCGGCGCCGATCTGCACGGCAAACGCTGCCTCGTCGTGTTCCAGCGGGAAGCCCAGGCGTTCGGCCCACTGCGCCGCCAGAGCGGTGAACTCAGCCGACAATGCCTCGACCCTGATACCCGTGCCCTGCTCTTGCTCTACCATCGACACCGCACTCGCAAAAAATTGATGACGCCACTCATGAATCACCGGCCAAGGCCGATACAGGCAATATCCCGCTATTCTGCCAGAGCACAACGCGCACGACTGCCATGTCAGAAAATCTTCCCATCGGCTTGACCTACTTGTCGCCTGTCGGCAACTACGGTCGGCAGAATACCCAGGCACTCGGGGGCGTCAGCCACCTGTGGCAGGATTTCTTTGCCCGCGCCATGGCCGAGCAGCAGGATGAAAGCGTCGATACCTTCAGCCAAGCGCTGGTGCAGTACGACAAGGACAGCGGCGAACCCATCGGCGGGGCCAGAGCGTTGGCGTTGATCGATGCCCAGCGTGCCTGCAGCGTCCACGATACCGTCGTGGAACCACCTGAACCGCTGTTCCTGCCCAAGGCCGAACTCGAGGCCAACCTGCTGGAGCCGGCCCCCGAACCGTTCAGCGCCGCCGAGCTGATCGCTCAGCAACGCCAGCTCGACCTGAACAACAGCTGGTTACGCCCGGTGGTGATGAGCCAAGGACACCCGCAACCCGAGCCTGGCCCTGGCCCTTCCCCGCGTCCGCTTCACCTGCCCATCGCCGAATTTGAAATGAACCTGCTCGACCCGGCGCCGGAGCCCTTCGACCAAGCCACCCTGGCCAAACAGCAGCATGACCTGGAGTTCGACACCCATTGGGCGCGCCCGGTGGTGCTGAACAACGTGCGCGTTCACGCCTGAGGTCAGCGGCGGAACAGGTCATTGAGCTGGGCGAACGGCAGTGCCTGCTCCCCATAACTGAACGTGCCCTGATCGCGGACTTCCTGTGCCGCACGCTGCAAGGCGCCCAGCGCCGCACGGGCCATTGAAGAACCCACACTGATGCGGCGTACGCCAAGGTCCTGCAATTGGTTGACACTGAGCGGCACGCCCGCCAAACCCATCAGGACATTCACAGGCTTGGGCGCCACCGCCTGGACCACCGCCCGTATCTCGTCGACGCTGCGTAGCCCAGGGGCATAGAGCACATCGGCCCCCGCCTCGGCGTAGGCCTGCAGGCGAAGAATGGTGTCATCCAGGTCCATGCGCCCGTGCAGCAGGTTCTCGGCGCGTGCGCACACAGTGAAGGGGAATGGCAGGCTACGCGCAGCCTGCACGGCGGCACGTACTCGCTCCACCGCCAGGCCGAAATCATAAATCGGCACATCGCTGCGGCCACTGGCATCTTCGATCGAACCACCCACCAGGCCCGTCTCGGCGGCGCGCAGGATAGTCTGGGCACACACCTCTGGCAGGTCGCCAAAGCCATTTTCAAGGTCGGCCGCGACGGGCAACGGTGTGGCATCGACGATTTCGCCCGCGTTATCCAGCGTATCGTCCAGGGTCAGGGCGCCTTCGGCGTCGGGCCGGCCAAGGCTGAAAGCCAGCCCGGCACTGGTGGTGGCCAGCGCCTCGAAGCCCAGGCTTGCCAACAGCTTGGCCGAACCGGCATCCCAGGGGTTGGGGATGACGAACGCGCCGTCGCGCTCATGCAGCGCCTTGAAGGCTTCGGCTCGCAGGGTTTGCACATCCATGGTCACAACCTCCGGCAGATCAGGGAGTGGTCAGAGTAGTCCCAATTGTTCGACCTCAGGGGCGCGCGGCAATTCCGGCAAGGCTGCCAGGCCAGGCAAGCGCGTCATCAGACGTTGATGAAAACGTTGCGCCAGTGCGGCCGCCAGGCGGTTGTCGGCGGTATGCAGGAACATGTACGGGCTCCGCCCCTCCTCGATCCAGGACGCGACCTTGTCGACCCACGGCGTAAGGAACGTCTCGTTGGCCTCAAGCTCCGGCAGGCCGATGAAACGCACCTGTGGATGCTGGCTGAAAGCTGCGGGTCGGGGCGGCACCTTCGGTTTTTTCGACTGGGCGTGCAACACGCCGGGGTCGCGCGAGGTGCTGCTGAACAAGGCGCGCGGGTCCAGGCAGATGCGCTCCACACAGCGCTCGCGCAACAGGCGGTTGAGCAGGCGCTCTTCATCGCCGCGGGCAAAGAACGCGTCATTGCGCACCTCTACCGCCACCGGCACCCCGATCTCATCCAGAAAGTGGCTTAACTCGGCCAACCGCGAAGGGCCGAACTGCGCAGGCAACTGCAGCCAGTATGGCGATACCCGCTGGCCCAGCGGCGCCAGCAGGCGCGTGAAGTCGAACGCCGACTCCAGCTGATCGCGCAAGTCGCCGCCATGGCTGATATCACTTGGGAACTTGGCGGTGAAACGAAAATGCTCAGGCATGACCTGCGCCCACCGTGCCACGGTACTGGGTGCAGGGCGTGCATAGAAAGTGGTGTTGCCTTCGACAGCGTTGAAAACCTGGCTGTAAAGACCAAGGAGTTCGCCAGTACGGGCGTCAGCGGGGTACAGGTAGTCGCGCCAGGCGTTTTCGCTCCAGGACGGGCAACCCACGAAATAAGGCAGAGGTGAGGGTGTCATCCCTCAAATGTACAGGTCGAGCCCCAGTACTTCCATGTCCCAGTCGGTAAAACCGGCCGTGTTCAGGTAACTGGCCAGTGCGGTCGCCGTACGACGGTCTCGGGCGCGGGGGAAAATCATGTCTTGCTGGCGGGCAGGCAAACCGCCACTGAGTCGACGTGGCGCGGATTGCTCGTCGATGGTTTCCTCGATCACCTCAGCATCATCGATGGACTCATCGCGTACCGGAGCCTTGCGCGGTGCACGCTTGATCGGATAGGACTGCGATGAGAAACCGTCGATACGCATGGAATGAGCACTCAGGACCAATGATGGCAATTTAGCAGCATCAGGGATCCGTCGCTAATGCTCGAGTGATAACTGGACCACAGTTCGCACAAAAGGTTTTATCGACAACCGCGATAACCGACGAACGACCGTCAGCGTGCCTTAGGCGTAGCTACATTATCGCGCAAGTACACCGGTTGTGCCTGATCGGCGGCAATAGCCTCGCCACGCGCCCAGGCAAAACCTGCCAGGCTGAGGATATCCAGGGCGTTGGGCAGTGCAGCGGCATCGCTGGCGCTGACCGGTACGGCCAAACGCTCGGCGTACCCCCAACCGGTGCCCGCTCCGAACCAATCACCGCTGCTGCCCTCAGGCAAGGTCACGCGCTCTGGCGGCAATACCGCTTCATGGCCAGCCAGGCGCATTTCGCCGGCCTCGGCCCGGTAGCAACCCCAGTACACCTCGTCCATGCGAGCATCGATGGCGGCGGCCACCTGCTGCACGCCGCGCTCGCGCAGCGCGCCCTGGGCCAGTGCGGCCAGGTTGGACACCGGCAGTACCGGGCGCTCAAGCGCAAAAGCCAGCCCCTGGACCACGCCAATGGCGATACGCACGCCGGTGAACGCGCCCGGGCCACGGCCGAAGGCGATGGCGTCCAGGCTGTTGAGCGCCACACCGGAGTCCGCGAGCAGCTGCTTGATCATCGGCAGCAGCTTCTGCGCGTGCATGCGCGGGATCACCTCGTAATGGCTGGTTACCTTGCCGTCATGCAGCAATGCGACGGAACAGGCTTCGGTGGCGGTATCCAGGGCCAGCAGGGTGGTCATCGAACGGTTTCCAGGCAACGGGGAAAAAGAGCGGCAGTATAAACGACAACGGCCCGCAAGCGGGCCGTCGTGACGCACGGTGATGGATCAGCTCAGGGCTGCCAGCACCTTGGCGGTGATCGACTCGACCGAACCTACGCCTTCGATGTGGCTGTACTTCGGTTTGCCAGCGTTGGCAGCCGACAGCTTCTGGTAGAAGTCCACCAGCGGCTTGGTCTGGCTGTGGTAGACCGACAGGCGGTGACGTACGGTTTCTTCCTTGTCGTCGTCGCGCTGGATCAGGTCTTCGCCAGTGACGTCGTCCTTGCCTTCCACTTTCGGCGGGTTGTACTGAATGTGGTAGGTACGGCCCGAGGCCAGGTGCACGCGGCGACCGGCCATGCGGCCAACGATTTCTTCGTCGTCCACGGCGATTTCAACCACGGCGTCGATGTCGACACCGGCGGCAACCATGGCTTCAGCCTGCGGAATGGTGCGCGGGAAACCGTCGAACAGGCAGCCGTTGGCGCAATCAGGCTGGGCGATGCGCTCCTTGACCAGGCTGATGATCAGCTCGTCGGAGACCAGCTGGCCGGCATCCATGACTTTCTTGAGCTCCAGGCCCAGTGGGGTACCAGCCTTGACGGCGGCACGCAGCATGTCACCGGTGGAGATCTGTGGAATACCGAACTTCTCGGTGATGAACTTTGCCTGAGTACCTTTACCGGCCCCGGGAGCTCCCAGCAGAATTACGCGCATCTTGTGCTCCTCATTTTTTTCTATGCAATTCAATGGATTCGGCGACCAGGGCCAAGTCCGGAAAATCGGGTATCGACCAGAAATCGGTCAAAAGGCTGCTCAAGATACACAGCGCCCGGCAGCCAGACAAGCGTCCCAAAGTTTCAGGATTGCGCCATATACGACCTGCCCACGAGGCGGTTGCGCCCGGCGCAACCGCCCTCCCCACCCGACAATGCCCTGCTCGCTTCACCCAGGCACTGCAACCGCTCATGCGCCTCAACCGGTATTGCGCAGGCCTGCGGCGATACCCGCCACGGTCACCAGCAAGGCCTGCTCCAACGGGCTATCCAGAGCGGCTTCACGGCTGCGCGATCGCGCCAGCAACTCGGCCTGCAGACGATGCAAAGGGTCCAGGTAGGTGTTGCGCAGGCTGATGAATTCCAGGGTCTCGGGGCTGTGTGCCAGTAGCACCGGCTGCCCGGTCAACCCCAGCACCACCTGGCATGACTGCGACAATAGGTCGCGCAGATGCGCACCTAAAGGAAGCAAGTGCGGTTGCACTAGACGTTCGTCGTAGGCCTCGGCAATTTGCGCATCGGCCTTGGCCAACACCATCTCCAGCATGTCGATGCGCGTGCGAAAGAACGGCCACTGTTCGCGCATCTGCGCCAGCAGTTCGCTCTGGCCACGGCTCAAGGCGTTGTTCAGGGCGGTCTCCCAGCCCAGCCAGGCCGGCAGCATCAAGCGGGTCTGGGTCCAGCCGAAGATCCACGGAATAGCCCGCAAGCTCTCGATACCGCCAGCGCGGCGCTTGGCCGGGCGGCTACCCAGCGGCAGACGCCCCAGTTCCTGCTCCGGCGTGGACTGGCGGAAATACTCGACGAAGTCAGGGTTCTCCCGAACTACGCCCCGATACGCTTTAAGCCCATCAGCGGCCAACTGGTCCATCACCTCGCGCCAGGCCGGTTCTGGAGGCGGCGGCGGCAGCAAGGTGGCCTCCAGCACGGCGGCCAGGTAAAGGTTGAGGTTCTGCTCGGCAATGCCTGGCAGGCCGAACTTGAAGCGGATCATCTCGCCTTGCTCGGTGGTGCGGAACCGCCCCGCCACCGAACCTGGCGGCTGTGACAGAATCGCAGCGTGGGCCGGGCCACCGCCGCGGCCAACGGTGCCGCCACGGCCGTGGAACAGCAACAGCTCGACCTGATGTTCATGGCAGATGCGCACCAGATTCTCCTGGGCACGGTACTGTGCCCAGGCCGCCGCCGTGGTGCCGGCATCCTTGGCCGAGTCGGAATAGCCGATCATCACCTCCTGCGGCCCGCGCAGGCTTGCACGGTAGCCGGGCAGGCCCAGCAGGCGCTCCATCACCGGGCCGGCGTTGTCCAGGTCGGCCAGGGTCTCGAACAGCGGCACCACGCGCATCGGGCGGGTAAGGCCGGCCTCTTTGAGCAGCAATTGCACCGCCAGTACGTCCGAGGCAGCCCCCGCCATCGAAATGACATAAGAGCCCAGGGACGCTGCCGGTGCAGCCGCGATCTCCCGACACGTGGCCAGCACCTCGGCGGTGTCGGCCTGGGGCTTGAAGTGCCCCGGCAGCAGTGGACGGCGGTTTTTCAGTTCGGTCTGGAGGAACTCGATCCGCCGGTCTTCATCCCAGTCGGCATAACTGCCAAGCCCCAGGTAGTCAGTGATTTCCGACAGCGCATCGCGGTGCCGAGCGGCGTCCTGGCGCACGTCGAGCCGGCCGAGGAACAGGCCAAAGGTCACTGCCCGGCGTAGGCAGTCAAGCAGCGGACCATCGGCGATCACGCCCATGCCGCAGGCATGCAGGGACTGATAGCACAGCTCCAGTGGCGCGATCAGGTCGCGGTTGTCTACCAGCACGTCGGCTTGCACCGGCTGCGCACTAGCCAGCGAGGCCTGCGCCCAGCTGCGGGTTGCACGCAGGCGGTCGCGCAGTTGCTTGAGCAGGGCACGGTAAGGTTCGGCGCTATCGCCCACCCGTTCACGCAGAGCAGCACTGGCCTGCTGCATGGACAGCTCGGCGGCCAGGGTATCGATGTCACGCAGGAACAGGTCGGCGGCCATCCAGCGGGCCAGCAGCAGCACCTCGCGGGTGACACTGGCCGTGACGTTGGGGTTGCCATCCCGGTCGCCGCCCATCCATGAAGCGAAACGGATAGGCGCCGCCTCCAGCGGCAGGTGCAGGCCGGTGGCCTCGAACAGCGCCTTATCGACTTTACGCAAGTGATTGGGAATGGCCTGCCACAAGGAGTGCTCGATCACCGCGAAGCCCCATTTGGCTTCATCTACCGGGGTCGGCCGGCTGCGGCGGATTTCCTCGGTGTGCCAGGCTTCGGCGATCAGCCTGCGCAGGCGCTCGCGAACCTGCTGACGCTCGGCGGGGATGAGGTCCCGGTGGTCCTGGGCGGCCAACTGGCCGGCGATGGCATCGTATTTCTGAATCAGGGTACGCCTGGCAACCTCGGTCGGGTGCGCGGTCAGTACCAGCTGGATGTCCAGCTTGGCCAGTTGTCGGGCCAGCGCATCGTTGCTGTGCCCAGCCTGCTTGAGGCGTGCAAGCAACTCGGGCAACACCCGCGACTCGAAAGGCTCTGGCTGGTCGGCGTCGCGGCGGCGAATCAGCTGATACTGCTCGGCCATGTTCGCCAGGTTGAGGAACTGGTTGAAGGCTCGGGCCACAGGCAGCAGATCTTCTTCGGCCAGATCGGCCAGGGTCGAGCTCAACTGCTCGCCCGCACTGCGGCGGTCGGCCTTGGCGCTGTGGCGGATGTCCTCGATCTTCTGCAAGAACGCCTCGCCGTGTTGCTGACGAATGGTTTCGCCCAGCAACTCACCCAACAGATGGACATCCTCACGCAAGCGCACATCGATATCAGTCATTGGCCCTCTCTCCGGCGCGGCTCGCCCGCGCTCTCGCTCAGGAAACAGCACTGGGACCAAGAGTGCCCACAGCCGGGCCAGCATGGCAAGCCGCGATCAGGCAAAGCAAACTAAAGTAAGGGGAAAGCGTCCGATGCAATGCTGCCCTCATAGGCGTTGAGAGAGGTGATCATGAAAATCCGTGAACTCATCCAGCACTGGGAACAGAACGCGGCAGGCACCCTGAGCCCGACCGGCCATACCCTGCACCTGGACCTTGAGTCCGAAGCGCGCCTGGCTGCGCTGATCGACATGTACCCCAAGCGCACGGCCGAGGAACTGCTCGGCGAACTGGTCGCCGCCGCGCTTGAGGAGCTGGAGGCCAGCCTTCCCTATGTGAAAGGCCAGCGGGTCATTTCCACCGACGAGCAAGGCGATCCGCTGTACGAGGACATCGGCCCTACTCCGCGCTTTCTGGCCCTGTCTCGCCATCACCTTCATGCTCTCAGCGACTCGGTCAAGGGCACCGAAAACTGACCTCCTGAACAACACTCCCGCACAGGCTTGACCCCATCGCCGCGGTTCGTCGCTACGACAAACCGCGGCGATGGCTTTTCCGGGCCGGGTGATTTTTTCTGAACTATTCGAAAAACGCCCAAGTCACAGCCATTAGCCACCACGCTAAAACCCTGCACAACTGCGGTTGTGCACTGTTCGGCGCCAGCGCGCGGTTATGTCAGGGAACAAGCGATGGACTGCTACGGACAACGTCGTCAACAGGAGTGATCCAATGGAACTGACCATCATCAAGCGCCACTCATCCACCCCCGTGCGTGGGCTCAAGCTGGCCGCGCTGGCCCTGGGCAGCAGCCTGGTTCTGGCGGGCTGTGCCGGCAACCCGCCCAGCGAGCAGTACGCCGTGACCCAGTCTGCGGTGAATTCGGCGGTCAGCGCTGGGGGCACCGAGTTCGCAGCCGTGGAAATGAAAGCTGCCCAGGACAAGTTCAAGCAGGCGGAAATCGCCATGCATGACAAAAAGTACGACGAAGCTAAACGTCTGGCCGAGCAGGCCGAATGGGACGCCCGCGTGGCCGAACGCAAGGCACAGGCCGCCAAGGCCCAGAAAGCCGTGCAGGAAGCCCGCCAGGGCGTTCAGGACGTGCGTGAGGAAGGCCTGCGCAGCGCTCAATGAGCCTGACCGTCGCAACCCCAGGCCAACCCCAGACTTCGCAACTGATCAAAGGATGAACACTATGCGTAATGCCATCATGATTCCCGCCCTGCTGGCCCTGAGTGTCGGCCTCGCCGCGTGCGCCCACGACCCGAATCCGAACCTGGAGTCGGCCCGCAGCAACTTCTCGGCCCTGCAAAGCGACCCACAGTCGAGCAAGGTCGCAGCTCTTGAAACCAAGGACGCCCAGGACTGGCTGAACAAGGCCGACAAGGCTTTCATGGAGCGTGAAGACAGCAATAAGGTCGACCAGCTGGCCTACCTGACCAACCAGCGCGTGGAAGTGGCGAAGCAGACCATCGCCCTGCGCTCGGCCGAAAACGAGCTGAAAAATGCCTCCGCCCAGCGCGCCCAGGCCAAGCTCGATGCCCGCGATGCGCAGATCGCCAAACTGCAGGACAGCCTCAATGCCAAGCAGACAGACCGAGGCACACTGGTGACCTTCGGTGACGTGCTGTTCGACTTCAACAAGGCCGAGCTCAAGAGCAACGCCTACCCCAACGTGACCAAGCTGGCCCAGTTCCTTCAGGAGAACCCGGAACGCAAGGTGATCGTCGAGGGCTACACCGACAGTGTCGGCTCGGCCAACTACAACCAGACCCTGTCCGAGCGCCGTGCCAATGCCGTACGCATGGCCCTGGTGCGCGCAGGCGTCGACCCGGCACGCATCGTTTCCCAGGGTTACGGCAAGGAGTACCCGGTTGCGGACAACACCAGCAACTCGGGGCGTGCGCAGAACCGTCGGGTGGAGGTGACCATCTCCAATGACAACCAGCCGGTGGCGCCGCGGGCGGTGAGCCAGGTGCAGTGAGGTCGAGAGGTGAAATGCCCCGCCGCAATAGCGGGGCTCTCACCCCATTCTTTAAAGATGCCTTTGAAAGCACCTTTAAAGACACTACAATCAACACTCATTTCATTGCGTTCACGGGTTGATACAACTATGACCTACCCCGTCCTGGCCGATCTGGCAGCATCCATCACTGACTTGAAAAAAGACCCCATGGGTACGATTCGCGAAGCTGCCGGTGAAACCGTGGTCATCCTCAATCGCAACGAGCCTGCATTCTATGCAGTGCCGCCAGAGCGTTACGAAGCAATGATGGAGCTGATCGACGATATGCAACTGGCTGAACTGGTACGCCAGCGACGCGGTGGCCCCACAGTGAAAGTGGATATCGATGAGCTCATCGCCGAAGCCCAAGCAAGCAAATCGCTACGATCTTGAGTTCAACCTCCGGGCACAGAGGGAGTTTCGGAAACTGGATGCCGAGCTGCAAATCCAGTTCGCACGAAAGCTCAAGGAACGACTGGATCAGCCCAGGGTAGAGAAAGACAAGCTCTCTGGCATGCCCGACTGCTACAAGATCAAGCTGAGGTCAGTCGGCTATCGTCTGGTTTACCAAGTCGTCGATGAACGCGTGGTAGTCATCGTCATTGCGGTGGGCAAGCGTGAACGAAACGACGTCTACACAGCGGCCAAGTCACGACTCATGTAGCTGCTCCGGTCACTGGCCCTGCTGCGGCGTCTCCCCACCCATGCAACGAATCGCCCGCTTGCGGTTGTCCACCAGTACGCCGGTCAGGCCTTTTTGCTGAGTATCGAACAGCACCAGCACCCCATCCACGCACTGCGCCACTTGCGGCGCCGGGTCGAGGGACACCTTGTAGTCCTCCCCCGGCACGGTCTTGAGCATGGTGTAATCCTGCAGCAACAACGCGTCCTCGGGCTTGGCGAAATGCAGGTAGCCGTAATACCAAAGGGCTCCCACCGTCACGATGATGCTGCCGACACCGGTCAGGATCAGAGGGATGGCGTTGCGTTCTTCACTCATTGCTTGTTCTTCTCGTCAGGGTAGTTAGGCACTTCGGCCAGCCGCCGCAGGCCGTTGAAATGGCTGGGGTCTTCAAGAAAACGCAGCATCACCTGGCGCCACACCGGGTCGGCGAAGGTCTGCACATGGCCTCCCCGGGTCAGCTGCAACACGCGCGGTGGCGGTACGTGCTGGTACAGGCTTATACCGTTGTCCATCGGTACCAGCTTGTCGTCGATGCTGTGGAAAAACAGCTTCGGCGGGCCGCTCAGTTGCTCGACCGAGCGGATCGCGCTGTCGCCGTCCGGCACCAGCCAGGACAGCGGCACCTGCAGCGGCCAGGTCATCCACGAAGTACTCAAGGCATAGCGGCCAACGGCGCGATAGCTTGCAGGCACGCCGTCGAACACCAGTGCGCTGAAGCGCTGGCGCTGTTCGGGGTTGGCCGCTAGATAATGGATCGCCATAGCCCCGCCGAGGCTCTGGCCCAGCAGCACCAGCGGCTTACCTTTGACCTCGGGGGCTTGGTCCAGCCAGGCCATGGCCGCGGCGATATCCTGATAGACCTCGGGCAAGGTCGGTTTGCCCTGGGACAGGCCGTAGCCACGGTAATCGATCATCAGCACCTGGTAGCCCTGCTCGGGCAGCCAGTAGCTGCCACCCAGGTGGCCTGGCAGGTTGCCGCCATTGCCGTGCAAGTGCAACACCGTGCCCTTGACCTCGACACCCACCTTGGCCGGCAGCCACCAACCATGCAGCCGGACGCCATCGGAGGTCACGAGGCTGACATCGCGGTAGTCGAGTTTGGCCCGCTCCGGGGTGAACGCCTGCCCAGGCTCCGGGTAGAACAGCAGGCTGCTGCAACCACTAAGCAGCAGGACCAGGCCCAGGACCAGCAGGCGGCAGCACTCAGAGAATGTTCGCGTAGTCGGCTTCAATACGGTCCAGGCTCAGGTGGTTGAGGAAGTTGGAGAAGCACATCCAGGCCGACAGCGCGCTAAGGTCTCGGAACTGCTCCGGCAGGTACTTGGGCGGCTCCACCAGGCCTTCTTCGACCAACTGGCGCAGGGTACGCATGTCTTCCAGGGTGGTCTTGCCGCAGAACAGCAACGGAATCTGTTCGAGCTTGCCCTTCTTCACGGCCAACTGAATGTAGTTGTAAACCATGATGAAGCCCTTGAGGTAGGACAAGTCCTTGGTGAATGGCAGACCATTGGGCACCGAGCCACGGAACACACGGCTGGCATTACTGTAGCACTGCGCCATTTCAAAGCCTTGCTCGCGGAAGAACCCGTAGACCTGCATGAAGTCCGCGCCCTCCTCGACCATGTGGATGGCCCGGGTGCGGTTGGTCAGCTTGCGCAAGCGGCTGGGGTAGGAGGCGAACGCGATCACCTCCATGAGGATCGCCAGCCCTTCCTGGGTCACCGTCGACGAGGGCGGCCCCTTGGCCAGGAACGTGCAGATCGGCTGGTTGAGGCCATTGAGCGTGGTACCCACATGCACCAAGCCCTCGTGAACTTCCAGGGCGCGCACGTCACGGCTGTTGAACATGGCATCGGCGCGTACCTTGATGTAGTCGGCGCCCGCCGCGGCATCGGCAACGATACCGTCCGACTCGAACACACGGATGGTCTCTTCGGCTTCGCCGAACACTTTGTTCAGGCGGCGCTGGAGGATATCCACGGCTTCTTTGGCGGTGAGGTTCTTCGGTTCGTCCTTGAGGTCGCCCCGGCCGTCGATGTTATTCAGGTAGTCCGACAGCATCAGGCCGAGGTCGGCCAGGGTTGGGTCACCGGCGTGGAACGCATCGGAGGCCGCGCCATAGAGCTCCTGCGAGATCAGCCCGAAGTCCTCGGTGCCGCGCGCTTCGAGCATGCGCACCACCATGCGGTATTCCTTGCACATGCGCCGCATGATCTGGCCCACCGGGTTGAACTGGCCCAACTGGCGGGTGATGTCACGCTCAATGCTCTGGAATTCGGCTTTCACCGCACTGGAATCGAACGACAGTGGCCGTGACTGGTAGTAGGCGCGGTCCACCGCCGGAGGTTCCTTGCCCTTGGCCTTGAGGAAACCCTGACGGATGCTGTCGTCCCACTTCACGGCGTCGAGCACGCGAATAGGGGTCTGCGCAGCGACGATGCGGTCGGACAACGCGCGTATGGTTTGCTGGTACTCGTCCACCGGGGGACTCCTTTCTAGAACAGGATACCTGTACCGGCGTCTTCGCGGCTAAAGCCGCTCCCACAGGGATAGCACAACTCTCTGGCGTGACACTGTACCTGTGGGAGCGGCTTCAGCCGCGAAGAAGCCAGCTCGGTCATTTGCCGGACCGCTGAAACCGCGCTACCTCGACGAACAGGTCGGAGTTGGCCGGATCGTCCAGATAAGCCAGCACCCGCGCCGACGGGCTGTCGATCACCACGCCTTCACCATTGTCTTCCGGCACCTCGGTGCTGCGCCCGGTCAACTCCTTCTTCTCGACCGCCTGCTGCACCTGCTCGACGTCGAGGTTGTAGACCACCAGCTCCTTGCCATCGACGATGTCGAAGCCGCCGATCAGGAAATTACCCCCCAGGCGCTTGGGCACCCCGGCCGACAGGTACCAGCGGTTGCCATGGCGCGACACGGTAAAGACGTACTCTTCAGGCTTTTTGCCCTTGGCCGTGGCAACCGCCTTGTAGGCATCGGCACCGCTGCGGCTGATGACCAGCTTCAGCGGCTCGCCCCAGGCATCCTTGCTGCTCCACTTGCCAAGCAATGCCTTGGGCGCCGCCTGGTTGCTCGGCAGCGGCTCATGGAAGGTCACCAGACAACCGCCCAGCAGCAGGAATGACAACGTCAACAACACCACACGCCAGGCTTTCATCAAGTTCTCCTTGAAAATTCGGTCTCAGCTCAGCCCGATGCCAACACCAAGTGCAAGTACCGGGTAAGCATAGCGAGCATCTGCCCATCGGCTTGCGCGTTCGCGTCCTTGAGCAGGCCCTGATATTCCATCTGCTCGATTATCGCCGTCAACATTTGGGCGTCCTGTTCCGGCTGCTGCGAGCCGACCACCTGCAGCAACTGCCGGGTGCCGTGCAGCAGGATCTGCTCGTGGGCGCAGACCAGCTCGGCCAGGCGCGGGCATAGCAAGGCCTCCTGACGGAAGGCTTGCTCGGCCATGAGGAAGTCACGGCGGTTGTGCAACTGGCGCGACACATAGTCGGCGGTCATGCGCGCCACTTCATCGGCCAACCGTGCCCGCGACTCCACGCTACCGTCACCCTGCGCCATCAACTGACGCAGCAGCACTTCGGTATTGG
Organism: Pseudomonas sp. Teo4; assembly: GCF_034387475.1. Classification (NCBI taxonomy): domain Bacteria; kingdom Pseudomonadati; phylum Pseudomonadota; class Gammaproteobacteria; order Pseudomonadales; family Pseudomonadaceae; genus Pseudomonas; species Pseudomonas sp. Teo4. The sequence continues at coordinate 18,385 of NZ_JAXCIL010000006.1, read as the reverse complement.
CCCACAGCTTGGCCATGTAGGCAGCGCTGCGCTCGACGTACTGGGCGAAGGTATCGGTGAGCAGGTCCTCGATGTCCTTGAAGTAGTACGTGGTGGCCGACAGCGGCACCCCGGCCTCGGCAGCCACGGCGCGGTGACGCACGCCACGTACGCCGTCACGCACGACGATGCGCATGGCGGCATCGAGGATCAGCTGGCGGCGCTGTTCGCTGCCTTGACGGGCGGTCTTGCGCCCTTGGTACTGCACGCTTTCGGCGACGGCGGTGGCGATGCCGGCGGCGCCTTGCTGGTCCATTGCGGGGGTCACGGGGGTACCTCAAGAAGAGTGGTTTGTCAGTGCTGGCCCTTTTGCGGGTAAACCCGCTCCCACAGGTACACCACAGGCCTCAAGAACTGTGCTGTAACTGTGGGAGCGGGTTTACCCGCGAAAGGGCCGGTACAACCGATACAAGTGTACAGGCAAGAAAAAGCCGCCTCGAAAGGCGGCTTGTTCAGACGACTCAGGCCTGCGGACGCATGTGCGGGAACAGGATCACGTCACGGATCGACGGCGAGTTGGTCAGCAGCATCACCAGACGGTCGATACCGATGCCTTCACCAGCGGTCGGCGGCATGCCGTATTCCAGGGCACGAACGAAGTCGGCATCGTAGTGCATGGCTTCGTCGTCACCCGCGTCCTTCTCGGCGACCTGAGCCAGGAAGCGCTCGGCCTGATCTTCGGCATCGTTGAGCTCGGAGTAGGCGTTGGCGATTTCGCGGCCACCGATGAACAGTTCGAAGCGGTCGGTCACGGCAGGGTTGTCGTCGTTGCGACGGGCCAGCGGCGAAACTTCGAACGGGTACTCGGTGATGAAATGCGGCTGCTCCAGCTTGTGCTCGACCAGCTCTTCGAAAATCATCACTTGCAGTTTGCCCAGGCCTTCGTGGCCCAGCACCTTGGCACCGGCCTTCTTGGCGATTTCACGGGCGCGGTCGACGTCTTGCAAGTCGGCGGCGGTGAGTTCCGGGTTGTACTTGAGGATCGAGTCGAACACCGACAGGCGGGCGAACGGCTCGCCGAAGTGGAACACCTTGTCGCCGTATGGCACGTCGGTGCTGCCCAGTACCAGCATCGCCAGCTCGCGGAACAGTTCCTCGGTGAGGTCCATGTTGTCGCGGTAGTCGGCATAAGCCTGGTAGAACTCGAGCATGGTGAACTCGGGGTTGTGCCGGGTCGAAACGCCTTCGTTACGGAAGTTGCGGTTGATCTCGAACACTTTCTCGAAGCCACCAACCACCAGGCGCTTGAGGTACAGCTCAGGCGCGATACGCAGGAACATGGCCATGTCCAGCGCGTTGTGGTGGGTTTCGAACGGCTTGGCCGCAGCGCCGCCCGGAATGGTCTGCAGCATCGGCGTTTCGACTTCGAGGAAGTCGCGCTCGATGAGGAATTTGCGGATGTGCGAGATCACCTGCGAACGCACGCGGAAAGTGTTGCGGGTTTCTTCGTTGACCATCAGGTCGACGTAACGCTGGCGGTAGCGCTGCTCGGTGTCGGTCAGGCCGTGGTGCTTGTCCGGCAGCGGGCGCAGCGACTTGGTCAGCAGGCGCACGTTGGTCATTTCCACGTACAGGTCGCCCTTGCCCGAACGGGCCAGGGTGCCTTCGGCGCTGATGATGTCGCCCAGGTCCCAGGTCTTGACGGCGGCCAGGGTTTCTTCCGGCAGCGTCTTGCGGTTGACGTAGACCTGAATGCGGCCAGTCATGTCCTGAATGACCATGAACGAGCCACGGTTGAGCATGATGCGACCTGCGACCTTGACCGGGATCGCTGCAGCTTCCAGCTCTTCCTTGGTCTTGTCCGCGTACTGTTTCTGCAGGTCGTTGCAGTAGCTGTCGCGGCGGAAGTCGTTGGGGAAGGCGTTGCCTTTGGCGCGCTCGGCGGCAAGTTTTTCCTTGCGCAGCGCGATCAGGGCGTTTTCTTCCTGTTGCAGGTCTTGCGGTTGGGTGTTGAGGTCGCTCATGTCGTCATTCTTTCCATCAGGTGTTCGTTGCCCCTGTCGGGCAGGGCACGCGATACGGGCCTACGGCCTCGTATCGCGGCGGTGGTGTGCGGTTTACAGGCCCTGCTTGAGGCTCGCTTCCAGATACTGGTCGAGGTCGCCGTCCAGAACCTTCTGGCAGTCGCTACGCTCGACGCCGGTACGCAGGTCCTTGATGCGCGAGTCATCGAGTACGTACGAGCGGATCTGGTGGCCCCAGCCGATGTCCGACTTGCTGTCTTCCAGCGCCTGCGAGGCGGCGTTGCGCTTCTGCATTTCCAGCTCGTACAACTTGGCCCGCAGCATTTTCATGGCGGTGTCTTTGTTGGCGTGCTGGGAGCGTTCGTTCTGGCAGGCCACCACGGTGTTGGTGGGCACGTGGGTGATACGTACCGCCGAGTCGGTGGTGTTCACGTGCTGACCGCCAGCGCCCGAGGAGCGGTAGGTATCGATACGCAGGTCGGACGGGTTGATATCGATCTCGACCTTGTCGTCGATCTCGGGCGAGACGAACACTGCCGAGAACGAGGTGTGGCGGCGAGCGCCGGAGTCGAACGGGCTCTTGCGCACCAGGCGGTGTACACCGATTTCGGTGCGCAGCCAGCCGAAGGCGTATTCGCCCTTGATGTGCACGGTGGCGCCCTTGATACCGGCGACTTCACCTTCGGAAAGCTCGATGATGGTGGCGTCGAAACCACGCTTGTCGGCCCAGCGCAGGTACATGCGCAGCAGGATGTTCGCCCAGTCCTGCGCCTCGGTACCACCGGAGCCGGCCTGGATGTCCAGGTAGGCGTTGTTCATGTCCATCTCGCCGCTGAACATGCGACGGAACTCAAGCTGGGCCAGGTTTTCTTCCAGGCTTTCCAGCTCGGTCACGACATCGCTGACGGCGGCTTCGTCATTCTCTTCGACGGCCATGTCGAGCAAGTCCTTGCTGTCGACCAGGCCGTTGGACAGTTTGTCCAGGGTCTCGACGACCTGCGCCAGCATGGCACGCTCGCGGCCCAGTGCCTGGGCGTACTCGGGCTTGTTCCAGACGTTGGGGTCTTCCAGCTCGCGATTGACTTCGATCAGGCGGTCATGCTTGTGATCGTAGTCAAAGATACCCCCGAATGGACTGGGAACGCTCGGTGAGGTCCTTGATGGTGTTCAGGATCGGTTGGATTTCCATGGGCGGGCAGCTCTCGTGCGAATTCGGTGAAAAGCCCGCGAGTATAACCCAGTCTTGAGTATGGCGGCAGACCCGCTGGGCAGTAGAAAAGGTGCTGGGAGAACGATCTTGGCAGCCTGTTCCGGCCCTATCGCCGGCAAGCCGGCTCCCACGGGTTCGGCGCCGACCTTATGGGGTGCGCTGTATCTGTGGGAGCCGGCTTGCCGGCGATAAGGCTCAGGCGATACCGACCTGGTTGCGCCCGTTGTTCTTGGCCAGGTACAACCCTTTGTCCGCCGCCGAAATCAACTGGCGGCAATGGCTGCCGATGCTCGGCGTCTGGGTCGCCAGGCCGATGCTCACGGTCAGCCGCGAATCGGCCTGGGGCGCGCTGTGCGGAATATTCAGGCCAAGCACCGTCTGGCGCAGCTTCTCGGCAACCAGCCGCGCACCACCTGGCGAGGTGTTGGGCAACACCAGGGCGAATTCCTCGCCACCGTAACGCGCCGGCAGGTCTGTGGGGCGCGAGCACGAACCGCGGATGGCCTCGGCGACCTGACGCAAGGCCTCATCGCCCGCCAAGTGGCCGAAGCTGTCGTTGTAGGCCTTGAAGTAGTCGACATCGATCATCAGCAGGGAAATCTGCTGTTGCTCGCGCATGGCACGACGCCACTCCAGTTCCAGGTACTCATCGAAGTGACGGCGGTTGGACAGCCCGGTAAGGCCGTCGGAGTTCATCAGCCGCTGCAGCATGAGGTTGGTGTCGAGCAACTGCTGTTGGCTGACACGCAGGGCGCGGTAGGCCTCGTCACGCTGCAGCAAGGTCAGGTAGGAACGCGAGTGGTAGCGGATGCGCGCCACCAGTTCGATGGTGTCCGGCAACTTCACCAGGTAATCGTTGGCCCCGGCGGCAAAGGCCGCGCTCTTGACCAAGGGGTCTTCCTTGGTCGACAGGACGATGATCGGAATGTCCTGAGTGGCCGGGTTGTTACGGTACTCGCGCACCAGGGTCAGCCCGTCGAGGCCCGGCATGATCAGGTCTTGAAGGATCACCGTCGGCTTGATGCGCATGGCCTGTGCCACAGCCTGGTGTGGGTCGGCACAGAAGTGGAAGTCGATGTTCTCCTCATGCGCCAGGCCACGACGCACCGCCTCGCCAATCATCGCCTGATCGTCGACCAGCAGGACCATTGCCGAGTTTTCATTGGTGGTCGTGAAACCGTCGATCGGTAGATCATTCATCCGTAATCACCCAGTCACTGCCGGCCAGGCGGCGTGATGCAATACATATCGTCATTTAACAAAGATTTCCATCAGTCGCCCGGCGATTCGTTCCAGCGGGCGTATCTCGACCGCCGCGTCGATGGCCGCGGCAGCCTTGGGCATGCCATACACAGCGCTGCTGGCCTGGTCCTGCGCGATGGTCAGGAAGCCCTGCTGGCGCATCATTTTGAGGCCCTGAGCGCCATCGCGGCCCATGCCGGTAAGCAGCACGCCTACCGCGTCACCGCTCCAGAAACGTGCCACGCTTTCGAAGAACACGTCGATCGAAGGTCGGTAGATTTCGTTCACCGGCTCGGCAGTGTAGGCCAGTTGGCCATTCTGCAGCAGGCGAATATGGTGGTTGGTGCCAGCCAGCAGCACCTGCCCTGGCTGCGGCGGCTCGCCTTCACGGGCCAGGCGCACCGGCAAACCGCAGGCGGTGCTGAGCCATTCGGCCATGCCGGCGGCGAACACCTGGTCGACATGCTGCACCAGCACGATGGCGGCTGGAAACTCCCGCGGCAAGCCTTTGAGCAGCACCTCGAGCGCGGCCGGCCCTCCGGCTGAAGAGCCGATGGCCACCAGACCACGGCGCTGCGAGGCCGAACGCAGCGGCGCGGACACCGGCTTCGTCGCGCTCGCCCGTTGCTGGCCAATCAGCCAACCGATATTGAGGATTTTGCGCAACAGCGGCGCCGCTGCCTCACGCGCATCTCCCGCACCCAATGCTGGCGTATCGACAACGTCCAAGGCGCCGTGGCCCATGGCCTCGAACACCCGGTGCACGTTCTGCTTGCGGTCGACCGTGACGATGACGATGGCACATGGGGTCTCGGCCATGATCTGGCGCGTGGCCTCGACACCATCCATCACCGGCATGATCAGGTCCATCAGAATCAGGTCCGGCAGTTCCTCACTGCAGCGGCGCACAGCTTCGGCGCCGTTGCTGGCCACCCAGACCACTTGGTGTGCAGGCTCGAAAGCCAGCGCCCGGCGCAGCGCTTCGACGGCCAGTGGCATGTCATTAACGATGGCGATCTTCATCCCTGAGCACCCCCAATCAGCTCCAACACGGCATCCAGCAACGCATCGTCGTGGAAGCTGGCTTTAGCCAAATAGTAGTCGGCGCCAGCATCCAGGCCACGTCTGCGATCTTCTTCGCGATCCTTGTACGACACCACCATCACCGGCAGGGTCTGCAGGCGTTGGTCTCGGCGCACCAGCGTGACCAGCTCGATACCGTCCATGCGCGGCATGTCGATATCGGTAATCAGCAGGTCGAAGTCCTCGCCGCGCAAGGCGTTCCAGCCATCCATGCCATCGACCGCAACCGCTACCTCATAACCGCGGTTGCTCAGCAGCTTGCGTTGCAGCTCGCGCACCGTCAGCGAGTCGTCGACCACCAGAATGCGTTTGCGATTGGCGCCACGCACGCCCTGGGCACTGCGTTCGATACGTTCAAGGCGGCCGGTGCTGAGCAATTTCTCGACCGACCGCAACAGGTCTTCGACATCGACGATCAGCACCACCGAGCCATCATCCAGCAGCGCACCGGCGGAAATATCCTGAACCTTGCCCAACCGCGGGTCGAGCGGCATCACCACCAGTACCCGCTCGCCAATCAGACGCTCCACGGCCACGCCATACAACTGTTCACGCTCGCGGATCACCACCACCCGCAGGCTGCTTTCATCCCCCTGCCCAGCCGGGCGGTTGAGCAACTGGGTTGCGGCGACCAGGCCTATATGACGGCCTTCGTGCCAGAAATGCTGGCGACCTTCGATCTGCACGATCTCTTCGGCGGCCACTTCCAAGGTGCGCTCGATGTGTGCCAGCGGGAAGGCGTACGCTTCGCCGCCGACCTCGACCACCAGGCTGCGCACCACCGACAGCGTCAGCGGCACCTCCAGCCGAAAACGACAGCCCTGGCCGGCGACCTGAGTCAGCTCGATGGCGCCACGCAGGTCTCGCACCATGTGCTGCACGGCATCCAGGCCAACACCGCGCCCGGACACTTCAGTCACCTTGTCACGCAGGCTGAAGCCCGGCAGGAACAGGAAGGTGAGCAACTCCGCCTCGCTCATTCGCGCCAGGGTCTCGGCAGGCGACAGCCCGCGCTCGGCGATGCTGTGGCGCAGTCGCTCCAGGTCGATGCCAGCTCCGTCGTCACTCAATTCGAGCATCAACAGCCCGGCCTGGTGCGAGGCGCGCAAGCGAATCACCCCCTCCGCGGGTTTGCCTGCCAACACCCGCCGCTCGGGCAACTCGATGCCATGGTCGACGGCGTTGCGCAGCAGATGGGTCAGTGGCGCTTCGAGCTTTTCCAATACGTCGCGATCGACCTGGGTCTTGTCGCCCTCGATCTGCAGGCGCACCTGTTTACCCAGCGAGCGGCCGAGGTCGCGGACCATGCGGCTTTGCCCGGTCAGCACATCGGCGAAGGGCCGCATGCGGCAGGCCAGGGCGGTGTCGTACAGCAATTGCGCACGCTGGCTGGCCTGCCAGCCGAACTCATCAAGGTCGGCGGCCTGTTGCTGCAAGATTTCCTGGGTTTCTGCCAGCAACCGCTGGGTTTGGGCCAGGGCCTCGAGCACTTCAAGGCTCTGGCCGCTGTCTTCGAGCTGGGTTTTAAGACCATCGAGTGCGCGCATGCCTTGCCCATGCATGCGTTTGAGGCGCTGCAGGGTGGCCAGGTAAGGCTTGAGTCGCTGGGTCTCGACCAGCGACTTGCTGGAAAGGTCGAGCAGACTGTTGAGGCGGTCGGCGGTGACGCGCAATACCCGCTCGCCCCCCTCGCCGCCGCGCTTGCCCGGCTTGCGCTGCGGCGGCTCACTGTCGGGCTCTGGCTCCACCAGCACAGGCGCAGGCTCGATCACAGGTGGTTGCAACACCTCCTCCGGTTGCGTCAGCACAACCTGCGGGGTTGCTGGCGCGGGCGTGGTAGGGTCCAGCAGGCTCGCCATCTGCGTCAGGAAAGCCGGCACGGCCGCTTCGCCGGCCGGGTCTCCCGGGGTGGCGATATGCAACAACAGGTCGGTGCCCCGCAGCAGGGTGTCGATATGCTCGGCACTCAGCAACAGCCGCCCTTCCTGAGCGGCCACCAGGCAGTCCTCCATGATGTGGGCAACGCTGACCCCGGCATCGATGCCAACGATTCGCGCCGCACCTTTGAGGGAGTGGGCCGCACGCATGCAGGCTTCCAGCTGGTCAGCCTGGGTCGGGTTGCGCTCCAGGGCCATCAGCCCTGCACTGAGCACTTGGGTCTGGGCCTCGGCTTCCAGGCTGAACAGTTCGAGCAGCGAAGCGTCACGCAATTGCTCTGGGGTCATGACAGGCTCCGCTGCACGGCAGACAGTAATTGGGGATCGTCCAGCACGCGCACGCTGCGTCCGCGCCACTGCAACACGCCTGCAGTGAAAGGAGCACCTTGTTGATCGCCCTCCAGCAAAGCCGGGTCGAGACGGTGAATACCGTCGATTTCGTCCACCGCCATCACCACCGGCCCACCCACGGCGGCCAGGATCAACAAACGCGGCATGGCCCTGGCACTGCGTGAAACACCAGGCATGGCCTCAACCCCCAACAGATCGGCCAGCGACAGACACGGCACCAACGCGCCGCGTACATTGGCCACCCCCTGCAGCACCCGCGAACGTTGGTGCGGCAACGAATGCACGGGCTGAACCGGGGCAATTTCGGCAAGACTGGCGGTGGCCAAGGCCATCCACTCTTCGCCAAGCCGGAACAACAGCATCGAACGGCCCACGCATGCCTCTGCCTGCGCCACCACTTGCGACGAGTCGTCCTGCACCAACGCGTAGCGATCCAACAAGCGCGTGGCGGCTGCGGCATAGACTTCGCAATTGCGACAGTGCACGTGCCGCTCCAGCAACGGGCACTGCTTGTCACCGTGCACGCCAATGCGGTTCCAGCAGTCGTCGATGCGGTCGTCATCCTGAGCGATCAACTCCATCGCGGTATCGCCCTTCATCGTTCAGACTCCCGGCCCACGCGTGCGGCACGCTCCTGCAAACGTCGTGCGCCCGCCTCGTCACCTTGGGCTGCCAGCAGGGCGGCCAGGTGCACCAGGGCCTCCGGATGTTGAGGGTCCAGGTAGAGCGCCTTGCGATAGTGGACCAACGCTTGCGGGGCATTGCCGTCGGTGTCGCTGAGCAGCCCCAACCAGTAATAAACCTGGGCCTTGGGCGCGAACTGGCGTAGATAGCGCTGGCAACCGGCCAGGGCTTGGGCGCTGTCACCGGCGTTGGCCTGGCGTGCGATGCTGGCCAGCAATTCGCTTTCGCTTTCGCGCGGTTCGGGTGCAGCTTGGGCCAACTGGGGCGAGCGCAGAGCACGTGGCGCCGGCACTGGCGCAGGTGGCGGCAGTGGCGAGCGTGGCGCGAATGGCGATGCCACCGTGCGCCGGGGCCTGGCCTCGGGCACTGACGTACTGCCATCTTGGCGAACATAGGCGAACGACTGGGCAATACCCAGCGGACGCATACCCAGGCGTGCAAGCAAGCTGCCTTCGGCCGGGCCGATGAACAATACCCCCTGAGCATGGACCAGGCGCTTGAGCACCTCGAACACCCGCTGCTGGGTCGGCACATCGAAGTAGATGAGCAGGTTGCGACAGAACACGAAGTCGTACAGGCCATTCCGGCTGGACAGCGCCGGGTCGAGCACATTGCCCACCTGTAGCGTCACTTGCTGGCACACCCGCTCATCCAGCTTATGGGAGTCCTCGAGTTTATGGAAATGGCGTTCACGGAACGCCAGCTCATTGCCCCGGAACGAATTGCGTCCGTAGACAGCTTGCTGCGCCTTGGCCACCGAATTGGGGCTGATATCGGTACCGTCGATGTGAAACGACGAGCCGCTCAAGCCCGCATCAAGCAAGGCCATGGCCAGCGAATAGGGTTCCTCGCCAGTCGAACAAGGCAGGCTGAGCAGGCGCAGCGGGCGCTCACCGGCCAGTTCCGCCAGGCGTGTCCGGGCCAACCCGACCAGGGCGGTGAATGACTCCGGGTAACGGAAAAACCAGGTCTCCGGAACGATCACGGCTTCGATGAGCGCTTGTTGCTCGTCAGCCGATTGCTGCAGGTGCAGCCAGTAATCGTCCAGGTCGGTGGCTTCGAGTGCGGCGCAGCGCTGGCGCAGGGCACGTTCGACCATCGGCTCGCCCACCGATTCCACATCCAGGCCGATGCGTTCCTGCAGAAAACGGAAATAGCGTTGCAGGCTCATGTCGGCACCTGCAGGGGCTCGGCCGGGAACAACAGCGCACGCACGCTATCCGACAACAGGTCGTCCACCTCGATGCGCTGCAGCATGCCATCGGCATCCTGGCGAACAGGCCCCAGGTAAGGCGCCTCTGGGTTGTCCAGGCCGTAGGGCTGGAACTCTTCGGGGCGACAGCGCAAGGTGTCGGTGGCTTGCTCGAGGATCAGGCCCAGTTGCTGGCCTTCACGGTAGCGCACCAGCACCAGGCGCGTGCTGGTGCGCTGCGCGGCTGGCACTGCGAAACTCAAGGCCGAAAGGTCGACCACCGGCACCAGGACGCCTCTATGGGCCAGAACGCCCGCAACCCACGCTGGCGCCTGGGCAATCGGCTTCAGCGGACGACGCGGCAGTACCTCGATGACCTCGCGGACATCCAGGGCGAAGCGCTGCTCGCCGATACGAAACTGCAGGTACAGCGCGCCCTTGGCATTGGCCGCCACTTCCGAGTGGGGGTGAAGGTCACTCATCGTCGTCAGACTTTGAAGCGCGACACACCGCCGCGCAGGCCTGCAGCCACCTGGCTCAGCTCGTCGATGGCGAAGCTGGCCTGGCGCAACGATTCCACCGTCTGGGTGCTGGCGTCGCTGAGCTGGGCCAGCGCCTGGTTGATCTGCTCGGCGCCCGTGGCCTGGGCCTGCATGCCGTCATTGACCATCAGCACCCGTGGCGCCAGGGCCTGAACCTGGTGGATGATCTGACTGAGCTGCTCACCCACCTGCTGCACCTCGAACATGCCACGGCGCACTTCTTCGGAGAACTTGTCCATGCCCATCACCCCGGCCGACACGGCCGACTGGATTTCGCGCACCATTTGCTCGATATCGTAGGTGGCCACGGCGGTCTGGTCGGCCAGGCGGCGCACCTCGGTGGCGACCACGGCGAAGCCTCGGCCGTACTCACCGGCCTTTTCAGCCTCGATGGCGGCATTGAGCGACAGCAAGTTGGTCTGGTCGGCAACCTTGACGATGGTCACCACCACCTGGGTAATGTTGCTGGCTTTCTCGTTGAGGATCGCCAGCTTGGCATTGACCAGTTCGGCGGCGCCCATCACCTGATGCATGGTCTCTTCCATTCGCGCCAGGCCCTGCTGACCGGAACCGGCAAGGCTGGAGGCCTGATCGGCAGCGCTGGTGACCTCGGTCATGGTGCGGACCAGGTCACGGGAAGTGGCGGCAATCTCCCGCGAAGTGGCGCCAATTTCGGTGGTGGTGGCGGCGGTTTCGGTGGCGGTGGCCTGCTGCTGCTTGGAGGTGGCGGCGATCTCGGTCACCGAAGTGGTCACCTGCACCGAGGAACGCTGGGCCTGGGACACCAGGTTGGCCAGGGCCTCGGCCATTTCGTTGAAACCGGTCTCGATAGCACCGAATTCGTCCTTGCGGTCCAGGCTGAGGCGCATGCTCAGGTCACCCGAGCGCAGTTTGTCGAGGGCATGGACGATACGCTGCATGGGTGCGGTAATGGCCCGCATCAGCAGGAGCCCACAGATACCTGCCGCCACGATCGCCAGCAACAGCGAGACCAACATGCTGCCCTTGGCAGTGCTCACTGCGGAGACGATCTCCTTGGTGTCGGCATCGGCGGACTCCCGATTGTGTTCGATGACCGTATTGAGGTGCTTGCGCCCATCCAGCCAGGCCGGGGTAAGCACCTCGATGATCAGCCGCTCGGCTTCCGCGTAGTCGCGCTGACGGTAGGCCTCCAGCACCTGACCGATGATCTTGAGGTAGCTCTCTTCCATCTGAATGAAGGTGTCGAACCGGGCCTGATCGTCGCTGTCCTGGATGGTGCCCTGATAGTTCGCCATCTGTTGCTTGAGACGGTCCTCGAAGCTTTTGAACAAATCCATGTCGGCCGTGGTGATTTCACGGTGCTTGGACAACCCGACCAATTGCTGGCTGGTGACGTAACTGTCGACCCAGGCACTGCGAATCATCGAACTGTAGTAGAGCCCAGGGATGCTGTCGGTCCCCACGGCTTCCTCAGCGCTTTCAATCGTCACCAGCCGCGAGTAGGCGGCCACGATCATCAGCAGCATGATGGCGATGATCACGGCGAAACTTGCCAGGATCCGTTGGCGCAAGGTCCAGTTCTTCACATTCAGCCCTCAGGAATTCACAACGAGCGGGAAAAATCGCCGAAGTATAGCCCAGGCTTCCTACGCTTTTGCGGCTGAAGTTCGCAGTTTCAGGCGTCCATGCCCTAAAGAGTGGCCTTTTGCCGCATCATTGCGCCGCAGCCAGCCTGACCTGGGCTTCCAGCTCCTGACGCAAGGCCGGGTCCAGGCGCAGCTGGCGTGCCAGTTCATCCAGGTAGGCACGCTCCATGAAATTCTCCTGATCGACCATCATCACGCTGGCCAGGTACATCTCGGCGGCCATTTCCGGCGTCTGCGCAGCGCGAGCCACCTCGGCCGGGTCCAGCGGCTTGTTCAGCTCGTCGTGCAACCAGTGTTGCAGCTCACGGTCGCTGTCCAGGCGGGTGAACTCACCTTCGATCAAGGCACGCTCGCGGTCATCGATATGGCCATCGGACTTGGCCGCTGCCACCAATGCCCGCAGTACCGCCTGGCTGTGCTGCTCGGCCTGGGACGCTGGCAGGCGGTCGAGGGTCTGCGGTTCGGTGCCCTGCCCCGTACCCTGGCGTGCCTGCCAGTTGCCATAGGCCTTGTAGGCCAGCACGCCGAGCGCCGCCAAGCCGCCGTAGGTCAGGACTTTGCCGCCGTACTTGCGCGCTTTCTTGTTGCCCAGCAGCAAGCCCATCGCCCCGGCTGCCAGGGCACCGCCGCCAGCGCCGGAGAGCAGGCTGCCCAGGCCACCGGCACTTGCGGCAGGCTTGCCTGCAGAGCCTGAGGTGGTTTGTTTGTTCAGCAGTTCCTGGCCAGATTTGAGCAGTTGGTCGAGCAGGCCTCGGGTGTTCATGTGCACGTCTCCACGGTGCGTAAAGTCACCGCCAGAGTAAGGCTTGCCGGGGCGGACACCACCGCTGGATTTGCTTCCAGATGTTGCGTTACCGGCGCAAAACCCAACTAGACTCGACTTCGCCAACAACCCGCACAACCGCACTACGCTTATAACAAAGGCTTCACCGCTTTCTTGATGACTGCCCCGACCAAGATCTCCAAGAAGAGGGAACACCATGTCAGTGCACAAGACCGCATTGCTCGGCGCCGTGAGCGGCGCGTTGCTGGCCAGCGCCGGCCTGCAGGCCGCCGACTTGCCCAAGGCCCTGGGTGCCGGCGAAGGGCGACTGGATATCGTCGCCTGGCCCGGCTACATCGAGCGCGGTGAAAGCGACAAGGCCTACGACTGGGTCACAGGTTTCGAAAAGGAAACCGGCTGCAAGGTCAGCGTGAAGACCGCCGCCACCTCCGATGAGATGGTCAGCCTGATGACCAAGGGCGGCTACGACCTGGTCACCGCCTCGGGCGACGCCTCGCTGCGCCTGATCGTCGGCAAGCGGGTGCAGCCCATCAATACCGCGCTGATCCCCAACTGGAAGCACATCGACCCGCGCCTGCAGAACGGCGGCTGGTACGTGGTCGACGAGCAGGTCTACGGCACCCCGTACCAGTGGGGGCCGAACGTGCTGCTGTACAACACCAACGTGTTCAAGCAGCCACCCGCCAGCTGGGGCGTGGTCTTCGAGCCGCAGGACCTGCCCGACGGCAAGCCGAACAAAGGCCGGGTACAGGCCTATGACGGGCCGATCTACATCGCCGATGCCGCGCTGTATCTGAAATCGGCCAAGCCCGAACTGGGCATCCAGGACCCCTACGAGCTCAACGAAACCCAGTACAAGGCCGTGCTGGAACTGCTGCGCCAACAGCAACCGCTGATCCACCGCTACTGGCATGACGCAACGGTGCAGATGAGCGATGTGAAGAACGAAGGTGTGGTCGCCTCCAGCTCCTGGGGCTACATGGTCAACGGCCTGAAAGCCGAGAACCAGCCCGTGGCCTCGACCATACCGAAGGAAGGCGCCACCGGCTGGGCCGACACCACCATGCTGCACAGCGAGGCCAAGCACCCGAACTGCGCCTACAAGTGGATGGACTGGTCGTTGCAGCCGAAAGTGCAAGGGGATGTCGCGGCGTGGTTCGGCTCGCTGCCAGCAGTGCCTGCGGCGTGCACCGGCAGCGAGCTGCTCGGAGCCGAAGGGTGCAAGACCAACGGTTTCGACAATTTCGACAAGATTGCCTTCTGGAAAACGCCACAGGCCCAAGGTGGCAAGTTCGTGCCGTATAGCCGTTGGACACAGGACTACATTGCGATCATGGGCGGTCGGTAAGGTCGATTGATGCCTGTGTCAGCCTCTTCGCGGGTAAACCCGCTCCCACAGGGTTCAGTGAGTTTCCTGTGGGAGCGGGTTTACCCGCGAAGAGGCCAGCACTGGCAACCCAACATCAGCTGAGTACCGCCCATGCCCCATGCAGTCCAGTTCACCCAGGTTTCCCGCACCTTCGGCGAGGTCAAGGCCGTCGACCAGGTCAGCATCGACATCGAAGACGGCGAGTTCTTCTCCATGCTCGGCCCTTCAGGCTCGGGCAAAACCACCTGCCTGCGACTGATCGCAGGCTTCGAACAACCCAGCAGCGGTTCAATCCGCATTCACGGTATCGAAGCCACTGGCGTGCCGCCCTACCAGCGCGACGTCAACACCGTGTTCCAGGACTACGCACTGTTTCCGCACATGAACGTGCGTGACAACATCGCCTACGGCCTGAAGGTCAAGGGTGTGGCCAAGGCCGAGCGCCATGCCCGCGCCGATGAAGCCCTGGCAATGGTTGCGCTCTCGGGCTACGGCGAACGCAAACCTGCGCAACTCTCAGGTGGCCAACGTCAGCGCGTGGCCCTGGCCCGCGCCCTGGTCAACCGCCCTCGGGTCCTGCTGCTGGACGAACCCCTCGGCGCCCTGGACCTCAAGCTGCGCGAACAGATGCAAGGCGAGCTGAAGAAACTGCAGCGCCAACTGGGCATCACCTTCGTTTTCGTCACCCACGACCAGACCGAGGCCCTGTCGATGTCCGACCGGGTGGCCGTGTTCAACCGCGGTCGCATCGAACAGGTCGATACGCCGCGCAACCTGTACATGAAGCCGGCCACCACCTTCGTCGCCGAGTTCGTCGGCACCTCCAACGTGCTGCGTGGCGAACTGGCCATGCAGCTTAGCGGCAGCGCCACACCGTTTTCCATTCGCCCCGAACACATCCGCCTGGGCGAGCCGGCCACCGGGGCTGATGTCCAGGTCAGTGGTTTGCTGCACGACATCCAGTACCAGGGCAGCGCCACCCGTTATGAAATCCAGCTGGACAGCGGCCAGTTGCTGGCGGTAAGCCACGCCAACGACCGTTGGCAGGATCAGGCTCAGCCCTGGCAACCGGGTCAGCGAGTACATGCGCGCTGGCCGCGCGAAGCCATGACGGTCCTGCGTGAAACCCACCTCGACGAGGGCCGCTGACATGAGCCAGGCCGTGGCATCCACAGGCCTGCTGCGCAGGTTTTCCAACCTGCTCTACCGCCGGCCCAACCTGTACCTGGCGCTGTTGCTGATACCGCCACTGACCTGGTTCGGCGCCATCTACCTGGGGTCGCTGCTGAACCTGCTCTGGCAAGGTTTCTATACCTTCGACGACTTCACCATGGCGGTGACCCCGGACCTGACCCTGGGCAACTTCGCCGCCCTGTTCAACCCGTCGAACTTCGACATCATCCTGCGCACCCTGAGCATGGCCGTGGCGGTGTCGCTGGCCAGCGCCGTACTGGCCTTCCCCATCGCCTACTACATGGCGCGCTACACCAGTGGCAGGACCAAGGCGTTTTTCTACATCGCCGTGATGATGCCGATGTGGGCCAGCTGTATCGTCAAGACCTACGCCTGGACTTTGCTGCTGGCCAAGGGCGGCGTCGCCCAGTGGTTCGTTCAGCAGTTGCACCTCGAAGGCCTGCTGCAACTGGTGCTGGCGGTGCCGGGGGTGGGCGGCAGCACCTTGTCCACCTCGCACCTGGGGCGTTTCATGGTGTTCGTCTACATATGGCTGCCGTTCATGATCCTGCCAGTCCAGGCCTCGCTGGAACGCCTGCCACCGTCGCTGCTGCAGGCCTCGGCCGACCTGGGGGCGACGCCGGGGCAAACCTTCGTGCAAGTGGTTTTGCCGCTTTCCATACCCGGCATCGCCGCAGGCTCGATCTTCACCTTCAGCCTCACCCTCGGCGACTTCATCGTCCCGCAGCTGATCGGCCCGCCCGGATACTTCATCGGCAGCATGGTCTACGCCCAGCAAGGGGCCATCGGCAACATGCCGATGGCTGCTGCCTTCACCCTGGTGCCCATCGTGCTGATCGCGGTCTACCTCTCAATCGTCAAACGCCTGGGAGCCTTCGATGCACTCTGAACGCGCCTCGCTGGGGCTGCACCTGGCCGCGTGGGGCGGGCTGCTGTTCCTGCATTTTCCGATCCTGATCATCATCCTCTATGCCTTCAACACCGAGGATGCGGCCTTCAGCTTCCCGCCAAAGGGCTTCACCCTGAACTGGTTCGCCGTGGCGTTCATGCGGCCAGATGTACTCGAAGCCATCAAACTGTCGCTGCAAGTCGCCTGCCTGGCCACCTTGATTGCCCTGGTGCTCGGCACCCTGGCCTCGGCGGCGCTGTATCGGCGCAGTTTCTTTGGCAAGGAAAGCATCTCGCTGATGCTGATCCTGCCCATCGCCCTGCCCGGTATCATCACCGGCATCGCTTTACTGTCAGCGTTCAAGACCTTGGGCATCGAGCCTGGTGTATTCACCATCGTGGTCGGCCACGCGACCTTTTGCGTGGTGATCGTCTACAACAACGTCATTGCCCGTCTGCGACGCACCTCCCAGAGCCTGATCGAAGCCTCGATGGACCTGGGTGCCGACGGTTGGCAGACCTTCCGCTACATCATTCTGCCCAACCTGGGCTCGGCCCTGCTGGCCGGCGGCATGCTGGCGTTCGCCTTGTCGTTCGACGAGATCATCGTCACCACCTTCACCGCCGGCCATGAGCGCACCCTGCCGATCTGGTTGCTCAACCAGTTGAGCCGCCCCCGCGATGTGCCGGTCACCAATGTCGTCGCCATGCTGGTGATGCTGGTGACCATGTTGCCGATCCTCGGCGCCTATTACCTGACCCGTGGCGGCGAAAGCGTCGCGGGCAGCGGCAAATGACCCTGGAGGAGTCTTCCATGCAAACCCAAATGCTCATTAATGGCCGTCTGGTGACCGGCGAAGGGCCGACCTGGACCGTGCTCAACCCAGCCCTGGGCAGTGCCCTGGCGCAAATCAACGAAGCCACCGAGGCACAGGTCGACCAGGCCGTACGCGCGGCCGACCTGGCCTTCGAAAGCTGGTCCCAGACCAGCCCCAAGGACCGCTCCCTGGCGCTGCTGGCGTTGGCCGACACCATTGAAAACCACGGCGAAGAGCTGGCCAGACTGGAGTCGCAGAACTGCGGCAAGCCCTTTACGGCGGCACTGAATGACGAGATTCCGGCCATTGCCGATGTGTTCCGCTACTTCGCCGGAGCTGCGCGCTGCATGGGCGGCTCGGCGGCTGCCGAATACCTGCCCGGGCACACCTCGATGATCCGCCGTGACCCACTCGGCGTGGTTGCCTCGATCGCCCCCTGGAACTACCCGCTGATGATGCTGGCCTGGAAGATCGCGCCAGCGCTGGCGGCGGGCAATACCGTGGTGATCAAGCCCTCGGAGTTGACCCCGCTGACCGCGCTGCGCCTGGGTGAACTGGCGCAGGACCTGCTGCCACCGGGTGTGCTCAACATCCTTTTCGGCCGCGGCCAGACAGTAGGCAACCCGCTGGTCACCCACCCCAAGGTGCGCATGGTGTCGCTGACCGGCTCCATCCCCACCGGTGCGCACATCATTGGTGCCACGGCTGACAGCGTGAAGCGCATGCACATGGAGTTGGGCGGCAAGGCGCCTGTGCTGGTGTTCGACGATGCCGACATTGATGCAGCCATCGACGGCATTCGCACCTTCGGCTTCTACAACGCCGGCCAGGACTGCACGGCCGCCTGTCGCCTGTATGTGCAAGCTGGCATCTACGAACAATTCGTCGAACGACTGGGCAAAGCGGTGGCCAGCCTTAAACCCGGCCTGCAGGACGCTGAAGACACCGAGCTTGGCCCACTGATCAGCGCCCAGCATCGCGACAAAGTCGCAGGCCTGGTACAGCGCGCCGTCGCCCAGCCGCATATCCGCCTGGTCACCGGCGGCAAGGCCCTGCCAGGTGAGGGTTTCTTCTTCGAACCGACCGTGCTGGCCGATGCCCTGCAGGATGACGAGATCGTGCGCCACGAAGTATTCGGCCCGGTGGTTTCGGTCACCCGTTTCAGTGACGAAGCCCAGGCCCTGGCGTGGGCGAATGACTCGGAATATGGCCTGGCATCCTCGGTATGGACCCGCGACACCGGCCGCGCCCACCGCCTGGCGGCACGTTTGCAATACGGCTGCACCTGGGTCAACACCCATTTCATGCTGGTCAGCGAAATGCCCCATGGTGGGCAGAAGCACTCAGGCTACGGCAAGGACCTGTCGATGTTTGGGCTGGAGGACTACACCTGTGTGCGGCATGTGATGTTCAAGCATTGAGGTATGACGCGAGTGCTCTAGCGCCATTGATATCGGGCG